>SIBB01000060.1 GCA_009695395.1 Pedosphaera sp.
TAGAACAACCAGACCGCGTCACGCGCCTGGTCGAATTGGGTCAGCAGCCCGAAGCGCACTGTCCAGGCGATCATCCCGATTATAAGAATCCCCTTCACCCCAAACCGCTTGAGCAGGAGCGGTAGTAACAGCAAAAACACCACGTCGGACACTTGCGCGCCGGTCAGCTTCGCCGCCGCCTTGGTGATGCTCATTTCCCCTGCGAAAATATGGATCAAGCTGAAGTAAAAACTGAGCGGCACGCAGATGAGAAACGAGCAGATCATGAACGTGGCGAACGAGCGGTCGCGCATAAGCCGCAGCGCGTCTAAGCCCAGCATGGTGCGCACGGATACCGGCGCGCCCGCGCCTTTCGGCGGCGTGTGTGGCAGGGTGAACGAGTAGAGGCCCATCACCAACGCCGCGCCCGCCGCGAGCCGGAACATCCCAGCGTTGTCCTCCAGGTTCAATTCACTCAGCGTGATGCCGGCCGCAATCCAGCCCACGCTGCCCATGAACATCACCAATGGGAATTCTCTGGCCGGATCCTTGGAATGATGCAGCGTCAACGAGTTGGTCAACCCATGCCCCGCCATGTAGCTGATGGTGTAGCCGATGAGCACTGGATAGAACTGCTCGAACTTGGTCAAAGTCGAAAGGTAGTAGAGCAGCGCGGCACCGATGAGATGCAAAGTCCCGAGCAGCCGTTGCGTGGCGAAGAAGCGGTCCGCAATAATGCCCGCGAAGAACGGCGACACCATCGCCCCAATCGCCGTGGTGCCGTATGCCAGCCCGATCTGCCCACCCGGGAACTCAAGCGTCTTGCCAAGGTAGGTGCTCAACGTGACATACCAGGCCCCCCACACGAAGTAGTGCAGGAACACCATGAGCCAGAGGCGGAGGTAGAGGAGTGGGGACATAGCATTGAGCTTTGGAGTCCCTCTACCGACTTCACCCGGTGCGCGGCCATTCACCTTGCCAGCAGCTCGGAGCCGCCGTCTTTTCGTTCACGGCAACAAGCGGCGACTGCAAGCCGCCGGCACTCAGCGCTACGCTGCCTTGAAGCTCACCTGCTCCGCGACAGGCGCAGCGAGCCGGGCCTTCGCCTGCGCAACTGTATTCGCGACGGTCAGTCCGTATTTGTTGCGCAGGTAGTCCACACTGCTGGCGTGCTCGATGAACTGGTCGGGCCAGCCGATACGCGCGACCGGCGTGGTGATATGCGCGTCGGCAAAATGCTCCAGCACCGTGCTGCCGTAGCCGCCCATGAGGACGTGGTCTTCCAGCGTGATGACGAGGTCAGCGGCGCGGCCAAAGAACTCGTGCGTGCCGGCGTCAATCGGCTTGGTCCAGCGTGGGTTTATGACGGCGACGTCAAAGCCTTCGGCGGCGAGTTGGTCGGCAGCTTTCTTCGCGATGCCATGCATCTGGCCGAGACCGAAGAGGGCAACTTTCTTGCCGCCGCTGTTCGCGAACTGCCGGGTGATTTCCGCCTTGCCGACTTCGAGCAACGCAGGTGTTTCCTTGATGGGCACGCCCTCGCCGTTGCCGCGCGGGTAGCGGATGAAGGTCGGGTGTTTCTGAAGTGTGCAGGTGAACATCATGTCCGCGAGTTCATCCTCGTCCTTCGGCGACATGGCGATGACGTTGGGCAAGCAGCGCAGATAGGCGATGTCGAAGAGGCCGTGGTGGGTGGGGCCGTCGTTGGCGCTCAGGCCCGCGCGGTCCATGCAGAAAATCACCGGCAAGTCCTGCAAGCACACGTCGTGGTGGATGCAGTCGTAGGCGCGCTGGAGGAAGGTCGAGTAAATCGCCACGACCGGGTGGAAGCCCATCGTCGCCATGCCGGCGGCGAAGATGACGCCGTGCTCCTCCGCGATGCCAACATCGTAGTAACGGCTGGGCATCGCCTTCTCCAAGTGCTTGAGGCCCGTGCCCGTGGGCATCGCGGCCGTGATGCCGACGAGCGTGGCGTCCTTCTGGCAGAGCCGCACGAGCGTCTGGCCGAACACGTCCTGATAGGCGGGCGGCGTGCCGGGCTTGGCGGGCGGCGTCGCGCCGGTCTCAGCGCAGTAGGGTCCAAGTCCGTGGAACTTCTCCGGCTGTTGGAGCGCGGCGTCGAAGCCCTTGCCCTTCTTGGTGAGCACGTGGAGGACGATCGGGTAGTCGCAGCCCTTAGCGAACTCCAGCGCCTTGACGAGCAGCGGCAAATCGTGGCCGTCAATCGGGCCGAGGTAGCGCACCCCGAGTTCCTCGAAGATGAGGCTGCTGCCGAAGCCGCCGCGGCCATCATCGTCGGCGCTCGCGGGATTGTGGCGAAGCGTGACTTCCTTCACGACGCCCTTCACGGCTTCCTCGACCTTCTGGCCGATCTTGTAAGTGATTTCCCCGCGCGGCATCCGGCGCATGAAGGACTCAAAGTCCTTCTGGAGCGCGTTGTAGGTGGGGTTGGTGATGAGCTTGTTGAGGTAGCCGGAAATCGCGCCGACGTTCTTGGCGATGGACCACTCGTTGTCGTTGAGGACGCCGATGAACTTCTTGGTCGTGTGCGCGATGTTGTTCAGCGCCTCGAAGGATACGCCGTTGGTCAGCGCGGCGTCGCCGAAGATACAGACGACGTGCTCGTCGCTCTTGCGCTGGTCGCGCGCGGCGCACATCCCCAGGGCGGCAGAGAGCGCCGTGCCCGCGTGGCCTGCGCCGAAGCTGTCGTGCTCGGACTCCGAGCGGAGGGCGAAGCCGTTCAAGCCGTCGGTCTGGCGGATGGTATGAAAGCGGTTCTTACGGCCCGTGAGCAGCTTGTGGACATAGACCTGATGGCTCACATCCCAGACGAATTTGTCCTTCGGCGTGCTGAAGACGCGGTGCAGTGCGATGGTGAGTTCCACCACGCCCAGGTTCGGCCCGAGATGGCCGCCGGCCTTGGCGAGCTTGGTGATGAGTTCACCACGGATGTCTGCCGCGAGTGAAATCAGTTGCGCGGGCGTGAGTTTCTTCACGTGCTCTGGGCTGTCCACCATGTCGAGGTATCGGTTCATTTGGTTTCTAAGAATCAATGCAAGAGCAGGAGTAGAATCAAGATTACGAGCAAGACTTCCTGCTCCCAATCCTAGTCCTCCGCACCCACCGCCACCGGCTTGAGTTCAAACTCGCCGCCGGCCTTCTGCTCAAGCTGCTTCACCTTCAACTCCGCCTCGGCGAGCTTGGCCTGGCAGACGGCCGCGAGCCGTGTGCCCTCCTCGAAGCGCGTGAGCAGCGTCTCCAGCGGCAGCTCCTGCGACTCCATCGCTTCCACGATGGCTTCGAGCTTCTGGAGCGCCTCCTCGAAGGGTTGGTCCACCGCCGGGGGAGTCGCCGCACTGGATTTGGCAGCTTTCGACATTGCGCAGACACTAAGAGAAACGCGGGGCAGCGTCCAGCCCATAACCAAGCCTCGAAGAGCCTCAAACCCCGACTTGCCTCCGGCTGGCGTGATCCTACACTGGCAACATGCGTTTCCTGCTCGTCCTTGGTCTGGCCTGCTTCGCCGTGTCGGGAGCATCGGCTCAGACGCCTCGCGCCATCGTGGGCAAATCAACCGTCGAATTGCAGATCACTCTTCTGCGGACGCTTCTGCTTCCGGGTGAGCCGATCGAGGTCGAGGTCGCTCTGCGCAATTCGTCCGGACGGACGCTCGTTTTCAGCCCGAACGACGACTGGCTGGACATGGATATCTTTGCCATCACGAAGCAGGTCGGCGACGGCGCGCGGGTGACGCAGTATAAGCCTGTGCTCGTGGATCAGGCATTCAAACTCGAGAGCGCGAAGGCTGTGAAGACCCGTGTGGAGATTTCCAAGACCTTTGCCGTGATGCGTCCGGGACGTTACAAGCTCACAGCCTCGGCCGCCTACTTGGGGGCAACCACACGGGCTGTCGCAGAGCCGCTCATTTTCCATATCACCTCGGGGGCGAAGCTGTGGGAACAGGAGTTCGGCATGCGTCCGGTGGAGGGAGAAGCCCAGGCTGAGACACGCAAATACCTTTTGCAGCGGCTGACCAGCGAGAAGGATCTGCGCCTTTACGCCACAGTAACCGACGCGACGGAGGGGACCATCTTCCGGCAGGTGCCGCTGGGCCGGGCTGCCGGCAACGACAGTCCGCAGGCCGAACTGGATCGTCTGAACTACCTCCATGTGCTGCACCACACCGGCCCACGGCTTTTTACTCACACAGTGGTCAATCATGACGGAGACCTTCTCCGACGGGAGACGTATGAAGCGCTGGGCGGACCTAGGCCGGGACTGAAGAAAGAACAGGACGGGCGGGTCACCGTGTCCAGTGCCGAACGAGTGCCGCGCGCGGATGACTTGCCAGCATTCCAGCCCGCTCCGGCTCCCACCGCACCGCTCGCGACTCCGTGAGCGCAGGCGGACTCGGGATGGCTCTGCTCAAGGATTGACGGGCAGGCTGTTGGTTTTCCTGTATTCCGCGTGGCCGTCGAAGAAGTTGTAATTGCGCCCCCCCGAGTGAGGAGGCGGGATGTTGTTTCCGAGATAAAGCGTCGTGCTTGCCGTGTTCCCTTGGTTGTAGTTGATGCCGTCAATATCCCCGATCATCCAGATCGCCGAGGGCGAGTTCACGTCCACCCCGTTGGCAACCGTCGTGCCCGCAGCCGTGAGCGTGGACAGCCGCTTGGTGGGTTGGACAGGCGCGCTGTTGGGATCCCCGAAGAGCAGCCCGGGAATCGTGGCCGTGGCCGCCACACCGCGGTTGTTCAGCACGAAGACCAGGCGGGCCGGGCTCAAGGCGCTGGCTGGGATGACATACTCCATTGCCTGCCGGTTGCTGGGGCAGGACCAGACGGTGCTGTTGCTGTTACCGGAGCCGAGGTAGCGGCCGAGATGCGCAGGGTTGCTCAAGTAGAGCGCGGTGGGATTGGCCACAGGATGGCGGATGCCGCGCAACGCCGGGCCAGGCAGGAAGCCATCCGCATCATCTGCATACAGCACGATCGCCAGTCCGATCTGCTTCAGATGGTTCAGGCACTTCACCGAGTTGGCCTTCTCCTTGGCTTTCGACAAAGCCGGCAAGAGCATCCCTGCCAGAATGGCGATGATGGCGATGACGACGAGCAGTTCGATGAGGGTGAAGCCGCTCGGGCCGCGACGGCCTTTGGTGGCCTGAGCTAGAGATGGATTCATACGCCCGAATCTAATAACTACCGCCAGCCCTCGGGCAACCTCAAAATCTAGTAGGAAAACTTGACGCGTCGGGAAGAAAACTTGCCTCGCTGCCGCGCCTGTGAAATTTTCACCGCTCTTTTATGGCGCACGTTAAACTCCACATCCCGGGTCCGGTCGAGGTCAGCGAGAAAACCTTCAAGGCGCTCTGCTCGCCGATGATCGGCCATCGCGGCCAGGGCTTCAAAGACCTCGTCGCGAAGATGCAGCCGCAGCTCCAGACGCTGCTCGGCACGAAGCAGTTGGTCTATCTCGCCACCTCCAGCGCCTGGGGCGTGATGGAAGGTGCGCTGCGGAACCTCACGCAGAAGAAAGTCCTCTGCTGCATGAAGGGCGCGTTCTCCGACAAATGGCTCGACGTCGCCAAGCGCTGCGGCAAGGACGCCGAGGGCCTGCAAGTCCCGTGGGGTTCGCCCATCCGCGCCGAGGCCATTGACGCGAAGCTCGCCACCGGCCAGTTCGATTCGCTCACCCTCATCCACAACGAGACCAGCACTGGCACCATGTCGCCGCTCGCCGAAATCGCCGCGCTCAAGGCCAAGTATCCCGACGTGATGTTCATCGTGGACGCCGTCAGCTCGATGACCGCGCTGCCGCTGAACTTCACCGCGCTGGGCATCGACGTGTTGCTCGCCGGCACACAGAAGGCCTTCGCGCTCCCGCCGGGTTTGTCGGTCTTCACTTGCTCGCCCGCCGCGCTCGCAAAGGCCGCGACCGCGAAGGACCGCGGCTATTACTTCGACTTCGTGGAGTTCGAGAAGAACGCGAAGGACGACATGACGCCCAGCACGCCGAGCATCCCGCACGTCTACGCGCTCGCGAGCAAGCTGGACGAGTTCTTCGCCGAGGGTCTCGAGGCCCGTTACGCCCGCCACACGCAGACGAACCAGATGACCCGCGACTGGGCGGCGAAGCATGGCTTCACGCTCTTCCCCGAGGGCGGCTACGAGTCCATCACGCTCTGCTGTGTGAACAACGGCGCGAAGCCCGGCGGCCGCGTCGTGGACGCCGCCAAGCTCCAGAAGCTCGTGAAGGAACAGGGCTTCCTCATTGATGGCGGCTACGGGAAAATCAAAGGGACGACCTTCCGCCTCTCCAACATGGGCGACGAAACACCTGCCACGATGAACCAGCTCTACGCCGCGTTGGACTCGGCGATGGCGAAGCTCTGAACTTGGTCCCTACTTCCTCAGCGTCTTCAGAAACGCGTAGAAGTCCGCTACCTCCGCATCCTTCAACCCCGCGAGCAAGCCCGTGGGCATGAGCGAAACGCGTGTGTCCGCCACGCCCGTCACCTCGTCACCCAAGAGCCGCACGGTCGTGTCCGGGCCGGTCTGCACCAGCTTGGCTGTGGGAGAATCATAGACCATGAAGCCCGTGTAGCTCCCGCCGGACTTGGTCGTGACCAGCTTCGGCAGATACGTCGGCGAGATGTCGCGGCTCGGGTCGAGGATGGCGATGAACAAGTCCTCTCGTGAAAGCCGGCTCGTCACGCCCGTCAGGTCCGGCCCGATGCGCGTGCTGGTGGAATGGCAGCGGTGGCACGCGCGCTCCTCGTAAAGCTGCTGGCCGCGCTTCGCGTCGCCGGAGTCCCACGCGAGGGACGGCAAGCGCTTGAGGAACGCCGCCGTGTCCTCGTCGCCGCCGAGCAGCTCCTTCGCAGCGACGGGATACGTCTTGGCGAACCACTCGAACCACGCCGCATACGCTTTCACCAAGTCGGCGGCCTCCGTGACGACGAGTGCCTGTCCGCTCCACTTCGCGAGCAAGTCCACGAGTGCCGTGCGTGCCGCCTTCTCCTTCGGCGCAGAGCAGTGGCGGCGGAGCGAAGTCAGCGCCGCAGCGAGTTCCTTCGGCGTGGCTTCTCCGCTCAACTTCACGAGTGACTTGGCAGCGAGTTCCACCACGGCGGGCTGGAACGAAGCCAGCGCGGTGACGAACCGCGCGCGGTCCTCGGCTTGCGGCGCGCGGGCGAGCACACGGAGAATGGCGTCTTGAAGGCTCGAGTGTGGCCACTGCTGGCGCAGCGCAGGGAACAGCTCGGCGTCCGGCAGCACGGCGAGGAATGCGACCAACTCACCGGACCAATCTGGCACGGCAAGCAGGCGGCGCGCGGCAGCGGGTTGCTCTGATTTCTCGAAGCGCTGGACGAACAGCGCGTGGTCGGCGAGGCCGAAGTTGGGCATGGCCACGAGCGCGGCGGCGAGCTTTGAGTCCCGCTCCAGCAGACGACTGAACATGTCGGCCACACGCACGGGCCAGAAGCGGCTCGCCTCCTTTTTGTCGGCCAGCAGCTTGTGCTGCAAGCCCGCCACCGCGCGGGCGACGCGGATGCTCACATCAAACGAGCGCGGCCCCGGCAAGCGGGCGGCGACCATGAGGAAGTGGATGTCGTCCTCCACCGGGCTGGTGTCCGTGAACTTCACCGCGACTCGCTCCAACAGGCCGGGCGCGTCAGCGGAAAGCATTCCCAACAAGCGGCCGAGCTCGCGGTCGAGGTCGGCGTCGCCGGACGGGAACGCGGGGGCGAGGCGTTCGACGACGTGCTGGCGGAGCGGCGTGGGAATGTCCTCGGGCTTGCTGGCAACGAAGCCGTCGTAAGTGTCGGGCTTGTCCTGCACGAGCTGCACGTCGCCGAGGCCGAGCTGGAGCAGGCGCACGGCGTCGAGCCGCGTGACCGGGTCGCGCGAGGTGGCGGCGACAAAGGCGGCGTTGTTGAAGTAGTGCGATTGCCAATCCGGGGCGTCGCTGCGCTCGGGGCCGTGGATGCGCAGGATGCCGAGGCGCTGGCGTTCGGTGAGCTGGCGAGGCAACGGAGTGCGCGTGAACACATCCGCGCCAATCGCCCGCACCGCGAGCACGGTGGCGGTGCGGACACGACGGTCATCCGAGTTCAGGCCGCGATACCAGTCCGGGGTAGCAGCCGACGTGAGGAGGCTCTGATTGAGTTCCGGGTTTGAATGGAGCCTCCTCACGTCGGCCGCTACCGAGATGAGCGCCTCCCATGCGGCGCGAGCGATGCGCGGGTCGTCGCGGTGGGTGAGTTCGGCAAGGAGTTTGGCAGCCGAGTTTGCATCGGTGCTGCGAGCGAGCGCCCATGCGACGCGTGCGATAAGTTCCGGCTCGCTGCTGTTGTCGAGCTTGCGGGCGAGTGCAGCGGAGAGGCCGTCGAAGAGTTCGACTTGCACTTCCACGGCGCGGATGCGTTCGAGGAGCGGGAGTTTCTTGTTCAACGCGGCTTGCTCGAACGCGGGCCTGCCGAGTTCCTTCGCCACCGGCACCCACTTCGTGCGCGACCAGCTTGCGAGTGGTTGCGGGGCGGTGAGGACTAGGTGAAGCGGGCTGGTGTCGGGCTTTTCCACGGGCTTCTTGCCTGTGTAATGCACGCGGAAGACACTGCCAATTGTCCCGCGTCCGCCGATGGCCACGAAGAGGTCGCCGTTCGGCCCGACCACCGCGTCCACGGGCGCGAAGCCGGTGTCGCCCGCCGTCTCCATGAAGATTTCCATCTGTGTGTCGAACGTGCTGCCGCGCCGCGTGAGCGGGAAAAAATAGAGCCGCCCGTAGGTCCAGCAGATGGAGAAGAGGCCGTCTCGGTAGCGTGCGGGGAAGGCACGGTGGCGATAGACGAAGACGCCGGTGGGCGAGCCGCGGCCGACTTCCCAAAGGCGCTCGGTGTTGTCGGGCCAGGCGGGTGGGCGGTTCCAGGCGTGGCCCCAGCCCTTGAGCACCCAGCCGTGATGCGCGCCGGTGGCGATGTCGAAGATGCGCGTGCCGGAATACCACGGCAGATGGTGGTCGCGTTCGCCATCGGCATCGTAGGTGAAGACGTGGCCGAGCGGATGGAAGTCGAGGTCGTAGGGATTGCGGAAGCCGTGCGCGAGGACTTCGCTCGTCTTGCCGTCGGGCGAGATGCGCACGAGCGCGCCAGCATTGACCTGCTTGATGGGCGAGCCGGGGAGCTTCGCGTGCTCGCTGGAGATGCCGGCGTCATTGCCGCAGATGAGGTAGAACCAGCCGTCCGGTCCTTTCACGATGCCGTTGGCCGAATGATCGCCGTCGCGCTCGGTGCGCAGCCAGAACTCCGGTTCGCCGTCGGCCACGCCGTCGCCGTCGGTGTCCCGCCAGCGGCGGATGCCGGCGTCGCCGTTCAGGATGAGGTCGGGGCCGTCGAAATACATTCCGTGCGCGCCGGACTTGCTGGCCTTCACGAAGAGCGTGGCCTTGTCAGCCTTCCCGTCGCCGTCGGTGTCGTGGAGGATTTTCACGTAGTCCTTGCCGGCGACGGCGATGCGGCCCTTCGCATCCGTGGTCATCGAGAAGATGTCGTGCGCAAGGTCGTCGCCCGCGTAGAGCGAGACCTCGAAGCCGTCCGGCACTCGGAAGCCGTGGCTCAGGGCGGCGGAACATGGAAGTGCCAAGGCGACGAACAACAACAGGAAAGCAGCTCGGTGGTGCATGGTAAACGGACTTCCCCCATAGCGTAGGCTTTCAGCGGTGAGGCGACAACTGCATCGTGCGCCGCCAAAATATCATTCCCGTCCGGACTTCGTTCTGCTTCGCTTTCCGCCCACACCATGAACACCACCACACGCCGGAGTTTCCTCCAAGCCACCGCCGCCACGTTGCTCGCTGCACCTGCCGCCGGCGCCATCGAGCCCCTGGGCCGCACGGGCAAGGCGCGGCCCCAGCTCGCTCTGGCCGCCTACTCCTTCCGCGAGTTCTTCACCGGCGATGTGCAGCGTCCCGCCGGAAAGAAGGGCGCCGCCGCGCCCGCCGGCAGGACAATGGACATGTTCAAGTTCGTGGACTACTGCGCCGAGCACGGCTGCGACGGCGCGGAACTGACAGGCTATTTCTTCCCGCGCGAGCTGTCCGCCGACTACCTCGTGCAGGTGCGCCGCCACGCGTTCATCAAGGGCGTGGCCGTGAGCGGCACGGCGATTGGCAACAATTTCTCCCATCCCAAAGGCCCGAAGCGCGACGAGGAAATCGCGCAGACGAAGCTGTGGATTGACCGCGCCGCCGTGCTGGGTGCGCCGCACATCCGCGTCTTCGCGGGGCAAACGAAGGAGATTGAGCGCGAGGCAGCGGACAAGCTGGTCGTCGCCGCGCTGGAGGAGTGCAGCGACTACGCCGGACAGAAGGGAATTTTCCTCGGCATCGAGAACCACGACGCCATCGGCAGCGCGGAGCACCTGCTCAAGCTCATCAAACAGGTGAACAGCCGCTGGCTCGCCGTGAACCTCGACTCAGGCAACTTCCGCACCGCCGACCCTTACAAGGACTTCGCCGAGATCGCGCCCTACGCGGTCAACGTGCAGCTCAAGACGGAGATCAACCCCGTGGGCGCAGACACCAAAGGCCCGCAGCCGGCAGACCTCCCGAGGCTCGTGAAGATTCTCCGCGAGGCGCACTATCAGGGATTCGTCGCGCTGGAGTTCGAGGGCAAGGAAGACCCCTTCAAGGCCATCCCGCCGGTCCTCAAGCGGTTGAAGGAACTCTTCGCCTCGTAGTCGCAACCTTCAGGTTGCGAACACGCCGTTTCGCCGACGCGCAAACCCGGCGGTCTCGCCGCTGCGCTCTGCCAGCGCACTCCATACTTGAGTCGCCCCCGTGGCTTCGTCACGCTCGCGGCCCTAACACAGCGCATGGCCACAGACTCCGCCCCCTCCGCTCTCGACCGCGCCCGCCACAAAGCCTACTGGCGGCTCCTCCCGCTCCTCTTCGTCTGCTACGTCATCGCCTACGTGGACCGCGCGAACGTCTCCATCGCCAAGCTCACGATGACGAAGGATCTGCCCGGCTTCGACAACGCCGTCATCGGCCTCGGCGCGGGCATGTTCTTCCTCGGCTACTTTCTGCTCGAAATCCCCGGCTCGCTCATCGTCGAGCGCTGGAGCGCGCGCAAATGGATCAGCCGCATCATGGTCTCGTGGGGCATCATGGCCGCGCTGACGGCGCTGGTGAAGACGCCCGAGCAATTCTACGGCGTGCGCTTCTGCCTCGGCCTTGCGGAAGCCGGCTTCTTCCCCGGCATTATCGTCTATCTCACGCACTGGTTCCCGAGCCGCGATCGCGCCAAGGCCCTCTCCTACTTCCTCGTCGCCACGCCCTTCGCGCAAATCCTCAGCCCGAAAATCTCCAACGCCCTGCTCAAGATCGGCACCGATGAGATCGTCAATGGCGTCACCGTCCATCACGCGCAGTTCATGGGCCTCGCCGGCTGGCAATGCGTTTACATCTTCTGGGGCATCCCCGCCGTGCTGCTGGGCGTCCTCGTCTTCTTTGCGCTCACCGACCGGCCCGGCCAGGCGAAGTGGCTCACAGCAGAGGAACGCGAGGCCTTGGAAACGGAGCTGGAACGCGAACGCGCCGCCCGCTCGCAAGGCAAGCGCATGACCGTGCTCGAAGCCTTGCGCCACCCGAAAGTCCTCCTCCTCGCGCTCGCCTACTTCTGCATCGTGACCGGCAGCTACGGCATCGAGTTCTTCCTGCCCAGCATTCTAACGGATTGGTATCGGATGACTCCCAATGACGTCACCACTTTGCTGCTCCTCCCGCCGATGCTCGGCCTCGCGGGGCAGCTCTTCGTCGGCTGGAGCTCTGACAAGCACAAGGAGCGGCGCTTCCACGCCGTCGTGCCCATTGCCATCGGCGCGTGCGCCGTGGGGCTAGCCCCGTTCACGCGCGGCGAGCTTTGGCTCACCGTCGTGTGCTTCATGGTCGCCTTCGCGGGGTTCAAGGCCTACATGCCGGCCTTCTGGTCACTGCCGAGCCTCTTCCTCACCGAGGCGGCGGCGGCGGGCAGCATCG
>SIBB01000061.1 GCA_009695395.1 Pedosphaera sp.
AGGAATCGGGAAGGGGGCATTCGCGCACTGCCCCGGAGCGCGGCGTTCACGCCGCAGAAGGCTCCGTGTGCCAACAGCGCGCCGGTAAATCCAAGCGGTTTCTGCCCCCCCCCGTCCTGCTGCGGCGTGAACGCGCGCTCCTTCGGGGGCAGTGTCAAGATGCGCCCCTCGGGAAGGGTCGGTAAGGTGGACGAGGCTTCCGCCACTTCGCCGCCAGCCACGGAAAGTGGAGGGAAACCTGATTACTGCTTTGCTCCGCCGCGCGTTTGCGGCAAGTTGTCCGCCAACACAGTGGCACTCGACTATTTCAGCTCCATCTGGCGGCCCGCGCTGGAGATTCTCATCCTTGCGGTGGGGATTTACCATGCCGCGAACTTCATCCGCGGCACGCGGGGCGCGCCCGTCGTCACCGGGCTGGTGGTGCTGTTCATCGCGTTGAGCTTCCTCACCACGGTGCTGGAGTTGACAGTGCTGCGCTGGCTGTTGACGACGTTCTCCGCGTTCAGCGCGGTGGCGGTGCTGGTCATCTTCCAGCCGGAGCTGCGCCGGCTGCTGGCCGAGTTGGGCAATCAATCCCTCCTCATGTCCGCCCGCGAGCAGCGCGAGGATGTCGAGGTCATCATCGAGACCGTCGAGCGGCTCGCGGACGTGCGCATCGGCGCGCTGATGGCGATGGAGCAGAGCATCAATCTCACAGAAACCGTCGAGTCCGGCGTGGCGGTGGATTGCGAGGCGACCCCGGAAATGCTTGAGACAATTTTCTTTCCCAACAACGCGATCCACGACGGCGGCGTGCTGCTGAAGAACGGGCGCATCCTCCGCGCCGCGTGCATCTTCCCGCTGACGCAGCGGCAGGACTTGCACAAGTCCCTCGGCACGCGCCATCGCGCGGCCATCGGCATGAGCGAGGAGACGGACGCGGTGGTGGTGGTCGTGTCGGAGGAGACGGGCGCGATCTCGTATGCATTTCGCGGCGAACTGAAGCGCGGCGTGACCGCCGAGGAGCTGCGCGCCTTCCTCACGGCCATCTTCGTGCAACGGGTGCGCACGCGCAACTGGGTGGACAATCTCCGCCTCTGGATGGCGCGTCATGTGAAGCTGACCGGCTCGCCGAAAGCTCCCGAGCCGCAACCAGCGCCGGCCAAGCCCGCCGAGCCACCTTCCCCCGCTCCCGGCGCGCTCCCGCAGAAAGCCGAGGCCAAGTAATGTCCGCCCGCGACGCCATCCTCCAGAATTTCTGGCTCAAGCTCTTCTCGCTCGTGCTGGCGACGATGATTTGGTTCGCCATCTTCGGCGCGCAAAACAACCTCCGCCCCGATCGCCCCGTGCTCGGCACGGTGACGCGCAAGTTCGAGCGCGTGCCCATCACCGTGATGAAGTCCGCCGCCGACCTGCGCGCCTTCCGCGTCGAGCCGGGCACGGTGGAAGTCACCGTGAGCGGCCCGCTCGCCAAGGTTCAAGCATTGACCCCGAGCCAGCTCGAAGTTTTCATCAGCCTCACCGACGTGAACGACACCGTGGGCCTGACCAAGAAAATCCTCGTCCACGTTCCCCCGCACATCGCCCTCCTGAACGTCTCCCCCACCGAGGCGAGCATCACGCCGGTGCCTCCGCTTTCAATCCCCCCCGCAAACCCCTGATATGAGCAACGCACCCAAGAAAATCTTCGGCACCGACGGCGTCCGTGGCACCGCGAACATCGAGCCTGTCACCGCCGAGACCGCCCTGAAGCTCGGCCGCGCCGCCGCGCACGTCTTCAAGAACCTCGAGTCCCAGTCCCGCTCGCGCGGCAAGCACCGCATCGTCATCGGCAAGGACACCCGCCTCTCCGGCTACATGCTCGAGAACGCCCTCAGCTCCGGCATCCTCAGCATGGGCGTGGACGTGCTCTTCATCGGCCCGCTGCCCACGCCGGGCGTCGCTTACGCCACGCGCTCGCTGCGCGCGGATGCCGGCATCGTCATCACCGCCTCGCACAATCCCTACGATGACAACGGCATCAAGTTCTTCGGCGCGGACGGCTTCAAGCTGCCCGAACCCATCGAGGCGCGAATCGAAAGCCTCGTCTTCAGCGGCAACATCGAGAGCGTCCGCCCCTCCGCCACGGAGATCGGCAAAGCCGTCCGCATTGATGACGCGCTGGGCCGTTACATCGAGTTCGCAAAGGCTTCTTTCCCCAAGGGCCTGACCCTCGACGGCATGCGCATCGTGGTGGACTGCGCCAACGGCGCCGCCTACAAGGCCACCCCCAGTGTCCTGCGCGAACTGGGCGCGGAAATCTTCGTCCTCGGCAACACCCCCGACGGCACCAACATCAATCGCGAGTGCGGCTCCATGCATCCGCAGAACCTCTGCGCCAAAGTTCGCGAATACCGCGCCAACCTCGGCATCGCCCACGATGGCGATGCCGACCGCGTCATCCTCTGTGACGAGACCGGCAGCCTTCTCGACGGCGACGACATCATGGCCATCGCCGCGTTGGACATGATCGCGCAAGGCACGCTCGCCGAGAAGACGCTCGTCGCCACCGTCATGAGCAACGCCGGCCTGGGCGCCGCCGTGCAGGCGGCGGGCGGCAAGACGATTTACACCGGCGTCGGCGACAAGAACGTCATCGATGAGATGCTCAAGTGCGGCTACAACCTCGGCGGCGAGGAGAGCGGCCACCTCATCTTCCGCGACTACTCCACCACGGGCGACGGCCTCGTCGCCGCGCTCCAAGTCTTGCGCATCATGAAGGCGCGCGGCGAAACCCTTTCCAAGCTCAAGCGCTGCTGGACGCGCTTCCCCAAGCAAGTCTCCAACATCAAGGTCCGCGAGAAGAAACCCTTTGAGCAACTCGACGGCGTGCTTGACCTCGTGAAGCAGGCCGAGGCCGAGGTGCAGCCCAGCGGCGGCCGCGTCCTGCTGCGCTACTCCGGAACCGAGCCCAAGTGCCGCCTGCTCATCGAAGGTCAGGACATGGCCGTGCTGGAGAAGTGGTCCCGCAAAATCTCCGACGCCATCAAGAAGCAGATTGGGGCGTAACGGAGCGGGATTTTTAGGCGCGAGGTGGCTAAACAGTTTTGAGGGGCCGCTGAATTTCCCCGGCTGACACCCGTCGGCTTCCCCACTACTTTGCCACCATGAGCACCGGAACTTCCACCTGTCGCGGCCCCGGCTCGCGCCGCAGCTTCCTCCAAGCGGGCGCGCTCGCCGCCACCGGCCTGGGCCTCAGCGATCTGTTCCGCCTCGAAGCCGCCGCCAAGCAGTCGGGCAAGAACCTCCGCGACACCTCCGTCATCTTCGTCTGGCTCCCCGGCGGCCCGCCGCACATGGAGACCTACGACCTGAAGCCCAACGCCCCCTCCGACTACCGGGGCATCTTCCGGCCCATCAAGACCAACGTCCCGGGCATCGAGATCTCCGAGCTGTTCCCGCAGCAGGCGAAGATCGCGGACAAGTTCAACATCGTCCGCTCCTGCCACCACACCTTCGCGGACCACGGCGGCGGCCACAAACGCTTCATGACCGGCCGCCTGCCCGCCGAGCCGACCGGCTTCGTGAACGACGCGCCAGCCGTGACTTCCTACGTCAGCAAGATTCTCAACGAGCGCCACACCGGCCCCAAGGGCATGCCGCCCTGTGTGCTCGGCACGGACGGCGGGCGCGCGCAGATTGACACCTTCAGCCTCGGCTCCGCGTGGCTCGGCTCGGTGAACACGCCCTTCGTCGTGGGCGGCGACCCCGCTTCGCCCAGCTTCAAGGTGCAAAACCTCGGCCTCACCCGCGACATGGAGAATCGGCTCGACGACCGGCTCTCGCTGCTCAAAGGCATGGACCGCCTCCGCCGCGACGCCGACCGCACCGGCCTCATGGACGCGATGGACCAATACAGCCAGCGAGCCTTCGACATGCTCACCAGCGAGCCGGTGCGCGAGGCCTTCGATCTCTCGCGCGAGCCGCAGGCCATCCGCGAGCGCTACGGCATGAACGCTTACGGCCAGCGCGGCCTGATGGCGCGTCGCCTCGTCGAGGCCGGCTGCCGCTTCGTCACGATGGTCTGGGAACACCCCGGCACCACCGCCCCGAAATACGGCTCCTACAACTGGGATTCCCACGCGGTGAACTGCCACATCTTTGACGACGCCCGCTGGCGCTTCCCGCCCTACGACCAGGCCGTCGCCGCGCTCATCGAAGACCTTTACGCGCGCGGCCTCGACGAGAAGACGTTGCTCATTGTCACCGGGGAATTTGGCCGCACCCCGCGCGTCTCGAACTCCATCGGCACGCAGACCGGCGTGATGCAGCCGGGCCGCGACCACTGGCCGCAGGCGATGTCCTTCATCGTCTCCGGCGCGAAGATGCGGACCGGCCAAGTCATCGGCGCGACGAACAGCCGCGGCGAGCACCCCATCGAGCGCCCGATGACCCCGAACGACCTCTGGGCCACGGTCTATCAGCACCTCGGCATTGATTGGGAGCAATCCTTCCCCGACCACACCGGCCGCCCGATGCCGATCCTCCCCTTCGGCGAGCCAATCCCCGAACTGCTCCCGGTGGGGTGACACCCTACCGCGTCACGTCCACGAAGGTCTTCACCACGCGGTTGCCGGCGGTCATGCGGGCGAAGAGCGCGGGCAGTTCGCTCAACGCACATTCTCCATCCACAAAGTCAGCCGCACGGATGACGCCGGACTCGATGAACTCCAGCGCGCGGCGGATCGTGCGCGGCGTGTGATGGAAGCTGGCCCGCAGCGTGAGGTTGGAATAGTGAATCAACCCCGTGTCCAGCGAGACACTCGTGCCCGCCGGACAGCCGCCGAAGAAGTTCACCGACCCGCCCTTGCGCACGAGCTTCACCGCCGCCTCCCACGCCTCTGGCTTGCCGACGGCCTCGATGACGGCGTCGAAGTTCGGCTTCGGCAGTCGCGCGGTGACGGCCTTCACGCTGTCACCGTCCGCGCCCACGTCGAAGACTTCGCTCGCGCCCAGCCGACGCGCCGCTGCCAGCCGTGCCTCCCCGCGCCCCGCCACCGCGACCTCGCAGCCGAGCTGCTTCGCCAACGCGACGAACATCAGCCCAATCGGCCCCGCGCCGATGATCAGCACACGCTGCCCGGCGGCGAGCTGCGACTCCTCAACGCCTTGCACGACGCACGCGAGCGGTTCGGTCAGCGCGGCGTCGCGGAAAGCGGTGCCGGGCTTGAGCCGCAAAAGGTTTTTCTCCACCAGCCGCGCGGGCACGACAATGGACTGGGCGTAAGCGCCGTTGAGGAAGAGCAGGTCATCGCAAAGGCTCTGCTGGCCGCGCTGGCACGAAGAACAGGCATCGCACGGCGCAGAGTTCGCCACCACGACGCGTTCGCCGACGCGCCAGCTTTCATTCCGCACTTCGCTGATTTCGCCCGCGATCTCGTGGCCGAAGACGGCCGGCGGGACGATCATCTTCGCGTGATAGCCGCGCTTGAAGACCTTCAGGTCCGTGCCGCACGTCAGCGCCGCGCCGATGCGGATGCGCACCTCGCCCGGCGCGAGCGGGCGCTCGGCGACTTCTTCGAGGCGGACATCTTCTTTTCCGTAGAGGACTGCGGCTTTCATGAAAAGTTAAGAACCACTCACCGGCACTAACCTGCACTGATAAGAACCCAAGACTCAGCCTTCGCACCGCTTCCCATGAGTGCCAGTCAGTAGTTCCAAGTCAGCCCCGCGAGTCTGCAACAACGCGCTTGCCTCGCAACGCCAATTTCCCGCAGCGTCGCGCCCGCTCATGGACACCGTTAAGCAGATTCTCGATCTCTTCCTGCACTTGCAGGACCACCTGCACGCGCTCACCCGTGAGCACGGCGCGTGGGTCTATGGGATACTTTTCGCCATCATCTTCGCGGAGACAGGCTTGGTGGTGACGCCGTTTCTGCCGGGCGATTCGCTGCTGTTCGCCGTCGGCGCGATTGCGGCGAACGCGGACAGCGGCCTCAACGTCTTCGTCGCCAGCCTAGTCATCTTCGTCGCGGCGGTCATCGGCGACACGGTGAATTACTCCATCGGCAAGTTCGCCGGCGCGGCGCTGTCGAAGCGCTATCCCAAGCTGATACGACCCGAGTATCTGGCGAAGACCCACGAGTTCTTCGAGCGCTACGGCGGCAAGACCATCATCCTCGCGCGCTTCGTGCCCATCGTGCGGACCTTCGCACCGTTCGTGGCGGGCAGCGGCGCGATGGACTATCGGCGCTTCATGGCGTTCAACGTCGCCGGCGCGGTCGCGTGGGTGGTGACCCTGGTGCCGTGCGGCTGGTTCTTTGGAAACCTGCCCTGGGTGAAGAAGAACTTCGAGTTGGTCGTGCTCGGCATCATCGTCGTGTCCGTGCTGCCGATGGTTTGGGAAATCTTCCGCGAGTGGCGGAAGCGGAAGTAGCAATCTCATGGAGCGCGAACGCCCACGTCGGCAGCGCGCCCGGTTGGAGAAGGTCTTGGGGGACGTGGGCGTCCGCGCTCCGCTACGGCAGCTTCTCGAAGTCCGATTCGTTCACCCAGCCAGTCTTGAGCTTCTCGCCCTTCATGAAGCGCTCGTAGAATCCTACATGGCCTTTGTTCGCGTGCGGGTATTTGTCGAACACGTCGCCTTTGCCCTCCATGCGTGGGTCGCCTTGCTGCCGCAGCTTCGCGTGGAGTTCGGCTTTGAGCGCGGCGAGTTGGGCTGCCGCGGTGGCGGTGGGGGCGAGGTTGTTCACGCAGTCGCGGTCGGCGCGGAGGTCGTAGAGTTCCTCGGCAGGGCGCTTGCCGAAGGCCAGCGCCCAGGGGATGTCGGCGGTGCTGAGGCGGTGGGCGTCGAGGATGAGCGACTTCGTCGGGCTGGCGTCCACGTTCAAGTAACCGGTCTCGGGGTTGCACGCGGGCCAACGGGACGGCTCGAAGTTTTGCAGGAAGAGCACATCGTTCTTCACGATGCCGCGGATGGGATAGCCCACGTCGCCAGGCCGGCCAATGTCGTGACGCTCCATGCCGATGAGCACATGGTCGCGCGCGGGGTTCACGCGGCCGGACTTCTCCGAGCGGAAAATGTCCGTGAGGCTGCGGCCCGGACTCGGAGCCATGCCGGTCTTCGCCCATGTTAGTCCCGCCACCTCCACAAACGTCGGTGCGAGATCAACGAAGCTCACGTAGTCGTCCACGACGCGGCCTGCCTTCTTGATTCCGGCCGGCCACATGGCGGCGAAGGGAATGTGGTTCGAGGCTTCGTAGGCGCTGCCCTTGCCGCGCGGGAAGGGCATGCCGTGGTCGGCGGTGACGATGACGAGGGTGTTCTCCAACAGGCCGCGCTTGGCGAGTTCGGTGAGCATCCGTCCGAGATGCCGGTCGAAGTGTTCGACCTCGAACGCGTAGTCGAGCAGGTCGTTGCGCACCGTGTCGTTGTCCGGCCAGTAGGCGGGCACGCGGTCGATGTCGCTCAACTTCTTCCCGCCCTTCGCCACGCCGGAGCCGAACTCGTAGCCGCGATGCGGTTCAATCGCGCCATACCAAAACGCCCACGGCTGGTTCGTCGCGGTGGTGTCGAGGAAGTCTGTGAAGTTCGCGGCGTAGTCGTTGTTGCTGATGCCGGTCGTGGGCGGTGGGGATTTGTGCGCGTTGAATGCCTTGCCGGTCATCTGCCGAGCCTGCCCCAGCGCGTTGGTCGCGACGCCCGGCCCCCAGCCCTTCATCGTGTGGCCGACGATCCAGCCGTTCTCCGCGAGCGCCTCGCCCCAGCCTTTGAACTCTGGCGGGAAGTAGCAGATGTGGTTCGCGGCCTCCTTGAGCTGCCACGAGTTGCGGCCCGTGAGGATGCAAGCGCGGGACGGCGCGCACTTGGCGTTCGGTGTGAAGGCGCGGGTGAACAAAACTCCGTCCTTTGCCACGCGGTCGAAGTGCGGGGTCTTCACCCAGCGCGTGCCGTAAGCGCCCGCGTGCGCGCCCCAGTCGTCCGCGATGGCAAAGAGGATATTCGGCGGCCGCTCGGCGGCGCGGGTGTTCGCGGCGAGGCAAACGAACGCGAGAAGGCAACTCAGGCGAAGCGAGTTCAGTGACATGGCGCGACGGTAGCAAAGCGGGGCGATGAGGGAAGCCGTATAGAGTGCGGCGGCAGAGCGCAACGCTGACGCCACTTTGGGTCGGGTCAGCGAAGTTTCAGCCACAGATGCACACAGATGAAACACAGATGTCGCCGCATCTGGGAGCCGGCTTTGTGCCTTGTTTCTCCTGACTCCCACCCCTTTATCTGTGTTCCATCGGTCTCCATCTGTGGCTGAGAATCGGGATGCGGATGCGAAGGGCAGCGCCCCTCGCCTGCTAAATCACCCGAAACAAATCCGGGATTGCTCCCGTCTAGCCTGCCAACGAAAGTAAGCACACGTATGAAACACGTTTTCCTCACCTTGCTCGCCGGTGCCGCGCTCGCCCTCGCGGCGGAGAAGAGCTTCCCCGCCCACTGGGGCCAGCCGCCGCAAATCCAAACCCGGGACTACCGCGACCTCCCCGGCGGCTACGGCAAGGGCAGCTCGACGCTGGCCAACTGGATCGCCGGCAACTTGCAGAAGGACCAACTCGCGCAGGCCGGCGGCGGCAAGCCCGCTGCCCCGTCCGCCGCAAAGGCCATTTACTCGCAGGACTTCGAGCAGACCGAACTCGATAAGGTGCCCGACGCGATGCTGGTGCTCGACGGTGGCTTCGCCGTGAAACAGGCCGGCACTGGCAAGGTGCTGGAGCTGCCCGGCGACCCGCTCGAAACTTTCGGCGTGCTCTTCGGCCCGACGGAGAAGGACGGCCTCTGCGTCTCCGCGCGCATCCTGGGGACCGGCAAGGGCCGGCGCTTCCCCGTGCTGGCCGTGGGCCTCAGCGGCGTGGGGGGCTACAAACTCCAGGTCTCCCCAGCCAAGAAGGCGCTCGAACTCTACCGCGGCGAGGAACTGAAAACGTCCGCGCCGTTCGAGTGGCAGAGCGGCAAGTGGGCGCAGTTCAAGTTCCAAGTCCGCCCGGCCAAGGCGGGCGAGTGGCAGGTGGAAGGCAAAGTCTGGGCCGAGGGCACCCCCGAGCCAGCCGCCTGGCAAATCAACTTCACGGAGACCACCGCGCCCTCGCCGGGCCGCCCGTCCATCTGGGGCCTGCCCTTCTCCGGCACGGCGATTCAGTTCGATGACCTCACGGTGACGGCGGTGAAGTGACTATTGGGGTGCGGATAACGGGGATGACGCGGATGCTGACGAATTTATCCGTGTCAGCCGCGTCATCTGCAGGCAACCTTTTCCAACCAATGAAAACAAAATTGTTCCTCGCGCTGGCCTTGACCAGCCTTCTCCTCACCTCCACCCAAGCCGCCGACTACGCGCCAAAGGTCGGCCTCCAGTCGTGGACTTGCCGCAACATGAAGTTTGAGGAAGTCGTCGCCTTCGCCGAGAAGCACGGCATCAAGCACCTCCAAGCCATCGGCAACCACATCAACCCGAGCGGCTCGCTCGACGAAGCGAAGGCGAAGAAGGCCATCCTCGATGCGAAGGGCATCAGCTTCTACACCTTCGGCGTGGCTGGCACCTCGTCGGACAAGGAAGTGAACCGGAAGCTCTTCGTCTTCGCCAAGGCGATGGGCATCAAGGTCATCATCGTCGAGCCGAAGAACGAGAAGGCGCTGTGGGACGGGCTGGAGGAACTCGTGAAGGAATACAACATCAAGCTCGCCATCCACAACCACGGCAAAGACTCGGTCTATGGCACGCCGGAGAAGGTTTGGTCCGTCCTGAAGGACCGCGACGCCCGCATTGGCGTGTGCATGGACGTCGGCCACCTCACCGGCGCAGGCTTCGATGCCGGCAAGGAGTTCGTAGCCTACAAGGGCCGCGTGCATGACATCCACCTCAAGGACAAGAAGACCGAGAAGACCGCCGACGGCAAGAGCGTCATCCTCGACGTGATGGTCGGCACCGGCGAGGCGAACTACAAAGGCCTGCTCGCCGAGTTGAAGAAGGCCAAGTGGGACGGCGTGATGGCCATCGAGACGGACAACGGAACGTATGCGAAAGAGCCGAGCGAGTTCGTCGCTAGCGCGATCAAGTTCGTGAAGGACAACGCGAAGTAACGGGGCTAACGAGGACGCCAGCGTTTGGACTGCAGCGGCTTCAGCGCCGCTTCACCCCCGTGCAGAGCTGTCCGCACCGGCCTTTGTGATTGCCCGCCGCGCCGCTGTGCGTCGTAATTCGCCCCGCTACAAAAGTCATGGCCGCGCCCTTCTCCCATCTCAAAGACCTCGACTACTCCGTCGTGCAGCAGTGCATGCACTGCGGCCTCTGTCTGCCCACCTGCCCGACCTACGACGCCACCAAGCTCGAACGCAACTCCCCGCGCGGCCGCATCTCCCTCATGCGCGCCATCGCCGACGGCCAGCTCGAAGCGACCAAGGCATTCGCCGACGAAATGTATTTCTGCCTCGGCTGCCTCGCGTGCATGACCGCCTGCCCGGCGGGCGTGAACTACGCCGAGCTGTTCGAGCACGCCCGCGCCGAGGCGGAGGCTAGCGGCGTCTTGAACAACCCGAAACGCAACGCCATCCGCGCCTTCAGCGTCGGCTGGCTGTTCATGGACTTGAACCGGCTGAAAGTCCTCGGCTTCGCCATGCGGCTCTACCAGCAGCTCGGCGTGCAATGGCTCGTGCGCAACAGCGGCGTGATGAAGTTGATGCCCAAGCGCCTCGGCGAACTGGAGGCCATGACGCCAGACATCCAGCCCGCGCTCTCCTCCGACCTCATCGAGCCGGTCACGCCCGCGCGCGGCCCGCAACGCTACCGCGTGGCCATGCTCACCGGCTGCGCGCAGGACCTCATCTTCAGCGACGTGAACGTGGACACCGTCGAGGTGCTCGCGCGCAACGGCTGCGAAGTCGTCACCCCGCCCGAGCAGCACTGCTGCGGCTCCCTGCACGCGCACAACGGCGAATGGGAACTCGCCCAGCGCCTCGCCCGCCGGAACATTGACCAGTTTCCGCCCGCCCAGTTCGACGCCATCATCACCAACGCCGGCGGCTGCGGCTCCCACCTCAAGCACTACGCCAAGCTCCTCAAAGGCGACCTCGTCTATGAAACGCGCGCTCACGAATGGGACGCGAAGGTGAAGGACATCCACGAGTGGCTCGGCGAAATCGGGATTGATGCGCCCAAGCCCCCAGCCGCCAAACCCTGCGACGCGCAATCGAACTGCGAAATCGGAAATCGGAAATCGGAAATCGGAAATCCGCAAGTGGTCACCTACCACGACTCCTGCCACCTCTGCCACGGCCAGAAGATCACCGCCCAGCCGCGCGCGTTGCTCCGGGCCATCCCCGGCGTGAAGCTGGTGGAACTCCCCGAGAGCAGTTGGTGCTGCGGCAGCGCGGGGATCTACAACCTCACGCAACCCGAGATGGCCAACCAGCTCCTCGAACGCAAGATGAAGCACATCCGCTCGACGGGGGCGGAAGTTATCGCCACCGGCAACCCCGGCTGCCTGCTCCAGATCGTCAACGGCGCGAAGGCGGAAGGCCTGAACCTCCGCACCGCCCACCCGGTCACTTTACTGGCGGAGGCGTATCGGAGGGAATGACGCTCGCGGTTAGAATTGAGAAGGTTCTTGTCCATCCATGAAACTGCTGACCTTGCTCATCTTGTGCGCTGCCCTCGGCGCGGCCTCCGCTTCCGCCGCCGACTTCGCCACGCAGATGGTGGAGGCCACCTTCAAGCTGTTTCACCCAGACTCCGCCGCGACGTGCTTCCTCCTCCGCCGCGAACCCGGCGACACCGCGCTTTACCTCGCGACGGCTGGCCATGTGTTGGAGCGCACCAAGGGCGACACCGCCACGCTGGTGCTGCGCGAGCAGCAGGCGGACGGCACGTTCAAGCGGCGC
>SIBB01000062.1 GCA_009695395.1 Pedosphaera sp.
GAGCGGGTCGGTGTGGAAGCGCCACTCGCCGAGCGGGGCGGGCAGGAGGTCGGGCAGCTTCCGCCACTCGGCGGGCAACTCGAAGGACTTCGCGTTGTAGTCGTCGCGCCAGGTTTGCAACGGATGTTTGCCGGGCACGGCGGGCGCGAGGCCAACCGGTGCAGGCGCAGGTGGAAATTCTCGTCGCACCGGTCGATCTGTGGCCGCCCTGAATCTGCGGGAATGTTTTGGACAGGCGACGCCGTCAGCGCGTCGTTGCTGCGAATGGCTGCCGGGGCATCTTTCCCTCAGTTCACGCCTTTGATTTGCAGCAGCGTGAAGGGATAGAGGATCAGCGCGTAGAGGGTGCCGTCGCGGGCGACAATCAGGCCTTGGTGGCCGTGGAGGGGCGTGAGCGTCTTGTCCGGTAGCGTGTGATAGCCGTGGCTCCACGGTGGGCGCTTGCCGTTGGCGCGCGGGCCGAAGTCGAAGAAATCCGGATTCTTCACCGCTATCACACCGAGGTCTTCCATGCGGCTGGTCTTGGGATCGAAGCGGGCGATGTGATGCAGGTAGCCGCCGCCAAAACCGGATTGGTTGTCCACGCGAATGATCGTGTACACGCGGCCATCGGGCGCGATGCTCAGCGACGCGCGCGAATCAAATCCCTTGCCCGCGAGCATCGGTCCCAGATTGCGCGCGCGGATGATTTCGCGGTCGCCGACGCGTTGCGGGACGAGGTCCACGGCGATGAGGTGCGGGGCGTTCATCAGGATCAGGTAGGCCGTGCGGCCGTCGGCGGCTAGGTGCCAGGTGGGGATGGCGTAATCGTCCGCGCGCAGCCATTTCGCGCCATCAAGCTGGATTTCGCGCACGGTGACTTTGTCGGTCGCGGGGTCGTATTGCGCCATCTGGAAATCGGCCGTGATCGCGTGGGCGCGGCCGGCGGGGTCCACGAGGGTCGTGGCGTAGGAGGTGAGCAACGGGCCGAGTTCGCGGTAGCGGCGGGCCTTCGTGTCGTAGCGCATCCAGTGTTGTTTCTCGCAGGTGACGACGTAGAGGAGGCCGCGCGACTCGTCGGCGACCACGTCGATCACGCCCTCGGCGGGAAAGGGCATCCCGAGGTTCTCGGCTTTGCCGGTGCGGGGATCGTAGGTCATCACGTAGCCGCCCGGATAAACGCCGGTGTCCCCGGCGCGCGCGTAGCCTTGTTTGCTGCCGACGTAAACGGTGCCGGAGGGACCGACAAAATTCCGCGTATGAATCTTGGCCTGCGCCGCAAAGCCGGTCGCGCTCAACCCGCACAACTTGTGCGTGTCGATGGCAATCTTCTGCTGCGCGGTGGCGGGATCGAAGTCCACGAGGAACGCGTTGGTGTGGTAGTTGGCCGTGCCCACGTAGATGTGGCCGTTGCGGCCCTCGACGATCGAGAAGTAGCCCGATTCGTCGGAGTGCGTCTCGGCCAGGATGTAGTGGGCAGTGCCCCACAGATATTTGAACGGCGGCTGCGTGGGCTTGGCTGGCGTGTCCGCGGCACGGATGTCAGCGGGATAAGTCGCGCCGAGGAACAGCGCGAGGCACGCGATGAAGAGTCGGCGGCGCGGGGTGGGGGAGAATGGCGGCATAAGTGATCGTGGGTTGGTGAATCGGCGGCGACTGTGCCTTCCCCGCAAGGTGCTGGCGAGCCTGATCGCGGGGAGTGCACGGCTGATTCGTCAGGTATTGGGCAGGCGAGGATGAGGTCGGTGTGAGCGACGGAAGCGTGATCGGCGAGGGCAACCGGCGTGCCGTGAGGTGTTTGACTCCCTGCGGCGCCTGACGTTGACTCGGGTCTCTGTGGGTTGTGGTCGCGCGGCCCAGGCCCTCGCTCGGCCCCGCGCCCAAGCCGGTTCTTTCAGCGTTGCCGGAGCGGCTAGGCGCTTGTGCAGGTCTGCTGCTGGCACCACGAGCGCAGCGTGTCCACCTTCGTCCGTTGCCGTTCCCGGGCCAGTTCGTAAAGCCCGTTGGCCAGGTTGCGCAGGCTGGTCAGCGCCGCTGCCCCGTGGCAATCGGCGGTGCGGTTGGCGTCCTCGCCCAGGGTCACGTCGCGCCGGTAATGGGTGCCGTTCTCGATCGCCGACCAGTGCCCGCGAATGGCCGCCGCCACGGCCGCGTCGTCCCGTTGCGCCAGGCTCAGGCTGCTGGCGTAATAGCCCACTTCCCCCGTCGGCTGGGCGTCGGGCTGGTCCAAATCAATCGACTCGCGCTGGACGGCGATGACCTGCCAGCAGCCGCACAGGCCGATGGCCTCAGGCGTGACGGCCACGCGGGCCAGGTGCCGGCGGTCCCGGCGGTGGTGCCCCTTCTCCCACGGGCCCACCGGGGGAAAAAGCCTGCGGGGCGAGCAGGCGTTGCCCTTTTTCGAGGATGCCGCTCTGGTTGCCTTTTAAGCCAAAGAGATAATCGCCGCCCAGTTCCTGCGTGATGAAACGCGCGCTCTCCTGCTGGCAGTGCATGGCATCGGCGGTGATCAACACGCCGGGCGGCGGGTTGATCTTTTTGAGCAATGGCGGGAGCGCCGGGATTTCGTTGCTCTTCTCCGCGATGGGCACTTGCTCGATCGTCAGGCGCAAGTGATGCGTGACGGCCGAGAGCAACTGCCGCGGCTTGCCATCCTGCCGCCCGCTGCCGCGCAGCACCTTGCCATCCACGGCCAGTTGCAGCAGCGCGCCCACTTCCTGATCGGACAACCACGCGCCGACGAGGGTGGCGAAGGAACCCGAGTCCACCCGCTTGAGCACGCGCTGAAAGGTGGTGTCGCTCGGCGGATAATACCGGCCATCCTTCTCGTTCCGCCGACATCCCAGCGCGCGCAACTGGCGTTGCGTCAATTTCTGGGAGGTGTTCTCGAAGGCCCGATAACCGCACGCGCCCAGGAGCGTCGAGACCGCCGCGCAGGCCAGGACAAAACGCTGCCGATGCCGCAGCCGGCCCGCCTGCCGCGCATCGGGCAGGGCACCGAAACGCTCGAGCAAACTTTCCAGGCCCGGCGCGCGGAAGGGACACGGCCCGGCCGTTTCGGTTTCATCCTAGAAACCGCAGTTGAGCTGAACCACGAAACACACGAACAATGAGGAACAAAAGCCGGTTTGAAGCCGCCCGTAGATTTCACCCGCCGGCTGATCCAACGCCCTTGCCCAACGCGTTCTCCTTTCGTGTATTTCGTGGTTCCAACTGCGGAATCTAGGTTCATAGGCGGCCAGCTCCGCGGGCCAGCGCGCCTGGCGCAGCCGCCGGCGCGCGTTGGGCCGCAGCTCGCGCAGATACAGTTGTTTGGGCTGGCCGTGGGCGAGATAAAAATCCCGGCTGGCGCGGGCAAACCCCTGCGTCAAACCCACCGCCGCGAAACCGCAGGCGCGATAACACGTGCCGCGATACTGCGATTCGTCCACAAACCTTTCCACCACCAGCACGGGATGCTGCCAGCGCGCCTGCCAGTCCTCACTCAAACGGCGCAGACACAAACCCAGGACGCGCGAGGCCAGATTGGGAAAGCGCTGGCGCTCGGGCAGGACGAGGAAACGGCTGTGGTTGACGACGAGCGCGAGGCGGCGTGCGCGCTGGCGCGGACTCCAGCCGAGCCATTTTTCCCGCGCCTGGAGATGCCGCGCCGCGGCGCTGAAGGTCAGGAGGGCGACCCATTGCCCGTCCCGTTCGGCCACGTAGCGCAAGGACTGGCCGAGCAACGCCGACGCGTGCAGGTAATGCTTTTCCTCCAGCAACCGGTCAAACTCGGGGCACTCGTGCTCGTGGAGCAGGCGGACGCGGAGGCGTGGGAGCAGCTCCGGCTCCGAACCAGCGGGTGCGAAACTCATGCGCACAGACTCGCGCCCGGGCGCGCCGAAGTTCAGTCATTTCGCAGCCCCCCCCCAGCCCGGTCTGCATTTTATGCCTGGTCGCGAATCAGCCTTGGATCAGCACCAGCCGGGGCCGAAAATACAATTGCACCCCCGCCGGCAATGGCCTAGCGTCGCCGTCTGGCATCCTCGACCAGACCTTTGCGCGCCGTGCGCAAGGGCAGCGGCACCTGAATTAGAAACCATCGTGATTTCCATGCGCACCAATTCCAACGGGCACCGCCCCGAAGCTGATCTTCCACCGGCCTCTCCCCGAAACCGGCGGTCCTGTCTTGGCGTGGCCCTGCTGTTCGCCGGTCTTTCCCTGCCGGGATTGGCACGCGCTGCGGACGCTCCGGCCCCGACCGTCGTGGTGGTCGCGCCGACAGGCAGCGACAAGGCTCCGGGCACGGAACCGATGCCGCTCGCCACGCTCGCTGGTGCGCGGGACGCCGTCCGCCGGCTGCGCCAGAAAGGTGTGACCGGCCCGGTGGAAGTGCTCGTCAAGCCCGGCATTTATCACTTCGCCGAACCCTTGGTGCTGGGACCGGAAGACTCGGGCACGGCCACGGGACCGACCACCTATCGCGCCGCGCCCGGCGGTCCCGTGACCTTGAGCGGCGGCCTCGCGATCACGGGCTGGAAACAGCGTGCCGGCGGGATATGGGCGGCACCCGTGCCTGCGGGTGCGGACTTCCGCCTGTTGCGTGTCGGCGACCGCCTGGCCACTCGTGCGCGACACCCGAATTTCGACGCGAAGAACCCCCTGATGGGCGGCTGGCTTTTCGCGGAGGCCGTGACGCCTGTTCCGCGGCCGGGCGGTCCCACCACGTTCATGCGTTATCGCGGGGACCTGCCGGCCTTTGCCGACACGAGCGGGGCCGAGGTGCATGTCTTCATCGCCTGGGGCTGGGTGAATGCGATCGTGCCAGTCGGGCGGATTGACCGGGTACAGAAGCGCATTGATTTCGCCGGCAAAGGCGCGAGCCAGGACGTCCGTGCGGGCAACCGTTACTTCATCGAGAATGTGCGCGAAGCCCTGGATGCGCCGGGCGAGTGGTTCCTCGACCGGGCGAAAAACGAAGTGCTTTACCTCTCGGCCGGTCCGGTCCCGGCGGCGGTGGCACCACGGCTCAACCATCTGATTCGTTGCGCCGGTGACGCCGGGAGCGGGCGATTTGTCGAGCATGTGCGGTTTACCGGTTTCCGCTTCGCCGACACCAGCCACACGATCTTCGAGGACTACTACAGCCCGGACGACGCGTGCATCCAACTGGCGGGAGCCCGGAACTGCGCGGTGAACAACTGCGAATTTGCCTGGTGTGGCGGCTACGCGCTGCGGCTCAGCGATCGCTCGGAACGATGCGTGTTCTCGGAGAACCGGCTGCACCACATGGGCCAGGGCGGCGTGATCATGGTCGGCGGCACGAAGGATCAGGCGCACCACTGCGCGGTGACCGCCAATTCCATGGCGCATCTGGGCCAGATCTACAAACACGTCGCGGGCGTTTACATCACGTCCGGCAGCGACCATTACGTCGCCCACAACAGCATCACCGACGTGCCCCGCTACGGCATTTCCTTCAAGAGCCAGGGCGAGGAACGGCTCTCGCACCGAAATGTGATCGAGTACAACGACATCCGGCGCGCCAATCTCGAGACGAGCGACACCGGTGCCATCGAGAGCCTCGGCTACGAGAAACGCGACAGCGGCAACGTCGTCCGCCACAACCAAATCCTTGACGTCGTGGGAATGGACACCACCGCGGACGGGAAGTTCCGCACGCCGCACTTCAGTTGGGGCATTTACCTGGACGACTTCAGCAGCGGCACCCTGATCTACGGCAACATCGTCGCCCGCACGGTGACGGGCGGAATCTGTCTCCACGCCGGCAAGAACAATCTTGTCGAAAACAACATTCTGGTCGATGGCCGCGACCGTCAGGTGCATCTCCACCCTGAGGGCCCGGACATGACCGGCAACCGGTTCGTCCGCAACATCGTCGCCTTTTCCCGGCCGCAGGCGGAATTGTTCTACCTGTTCCAGTCATGGAAACGGAACCAGCCCGGAAGGTTTTCCGAGTGCGACAAGAACCTCTACTGGGTCGCGGGCGCGGACCTCCGGACGCTCCCGACGAAAAACACGCCCAACGGCCCCTTCAGCGCGTGGCGGGCCGCCGGGTTCGACAAAAATTCCGTGGTTGCCGCCCCCAAGTTCGTAAACGCGGCGAAGGACGATTACCGTCTCGCACCCGATTCGCCCGCGTTTGCGCTGGGATTCAAAGCCATCCCCGTCGAACTGATCGGCCCTGACGGCTGGCAAAAACGCGGCAAGCCGCTGCGGAACGAAACCGCCAAATGACTGGCTGAACCTGGCCCCGCCCCTTTCCATTCCGGTTTCTGAAAGGGGCCATCCGAAAAGAGGAAATTCTACTGGAAAAGAAGACAAGTTCTGGAACCATGGGGCACAGATGACATCGTCCAGACGAAATTTTCTGCGGGCTAACGGTGCTTTGGTGGCGCTGCCTTTCCTGCATTCGCTCTCGAGCGCCTTTGGCGCCCCGGCCCGGAACGAGGCGAAACCGGCGCGGCGGCTGGTGATGATGTATGCTCCCAATGGCCTGGTTCGCCGCTGCTTTTTCCCTGGTGAAGAGCAGTCGGAGCTGCCGGGTTTCGTCGGTGGGTTCAACGCGGACAAGATCAAGAACCAGAAGCGAATTCCGAACAAAGCCGGCATTTATCCTGTGACCCTGACGGAGACGATGCAGCCGCTGGCACCGCACAGCCGGGACATCTCATTGGTGACGGGTCTGGATCGCACCTATAAGGATGGACAAGATGTGCATGCTCAGGGGGCATCTTGTTACCTCACGAGCGTTTCGCCGGAGCAGGCCGGGGTGAAGGGCATGGCGCATCCGAATGGGCGGAGCTTGGATCAGGTAATCGGGGACCACGTCGGCCACTCCACGATGTTCAATACCCTCGAGATCAGTTGCAACGGCTTCAAAGCGGGCAAGGAGGACATCTACTTCGACAACATTTCGTGGTATGGGCCGGACCGTATCGCGCCCTCGATCAAGGATCCGAAGAAGCTTTATGACCGGCTGTTCGTCGCTGACAGCTATCGCAGCCACGTGGCGGATGTCACCGACTTGGTATTGGCAGACGCCAAGGCGCTGACGAAGAAGTTGGGGCGCGATGACCGTGAAACGCTCGGCCAGTTCGTGGAGATGATTCGCAATGTGGAGGTCCGCATCGCCAAGTTGCAAAAGCTCGTCGCCACGGCGGACGTGAGGATTCCGAAGGATGAAATCCTGCCCCGCGGGGAATACATCCGGTTGCAGGCTGATTTGATGCTGCTGGCTCTCCAGATGGGCATCACCAATGTCTGCACGTTCATGCTGGGGCCGGAGCGCTGGGAGGCCCCGATGCTTTACGAAGGTGTCTTCGACAAGCCGGTGAATCACCACACCATGACGCATAACCAGAAGGGCGACGGCTACAAGGGCGTCCAGAAGATCGACGTCTTCCACATGCAGCAATACGCCTATGTGCTGCAACGGATGAAGGAACTCAGGGAAGCAGACGGAACGTCGCTACTGGAGAACTCACTTGTGACTTATGGTGCTGGCCTTGGCGATGGCGCGACGCATCAGTATTTCGACCTGCCACTTATCGTCGCCGGCACAGGCCAGAAGCAGGTCAAGCAGGGGCGCTTCATCCAGTGCAAGAGTGGCACGCTCAATTCCAACATGTGGCTGTCACTTGCCAAGTTGATGGGGCTGGAGATGAAGCAGTATGCCGACAGTTCGGGTGTGATCTCGGAGCTGTGGACTTGAACTGACTCCATGTCTGGCCCCCAGCTTATTGCCCGCTCCGCCTTGCTGCTCTCACTCATCGGCATTGCCGTTGAGGGGCGGGGCGCAGAACGATTCGACACCTTTCTCAAACCGCTCTTTGGCAGCCAATGCGTGAAGTGCCACGGTGGCGAGAAGACCAAGGGCAAGATCAACCTCAAGGAACTCACGGACACGGCACATCTGCTGTCCAAGCCCCAATTGCTCAACGACCTGATCAAGGTCATCGACTCCCGAGAAATGCCGCCGGATACCGAACCGGGATTGACTGAAACGGATCGCGCCAAACTGCTCGCTTCGCTGAAATCCCTGCTCAGCCAGTCGGCAGCAAAGGGGGGGACGCCTCAGACTGGTCTCCGCCGGCTGAATCGCTACCAATACAACAACGCCGTGCGGGATCTTTTCCAGCTCCGTCGCGATCTCTTCAGCCTTCCGGAAAAGCTGATGACTCGGAACGGAGACTACCTCCGGTCGGACAACATGCCGGACACCGTCAACGTGTCATGCCTGGCTTTGCGACCGGCACCCGGTTTTCTGGAAGTGAACCCGTTTCCCAAGGACCTGCGAGCGGCTCATGGTTACGACAATCAAGCCAACCAACTGACCCTTTCCCCGCTGCTGCTGGATTCCTTTTTGAAACTTAGTGTCTCGATCCTGCAAAGCCCTGACTTCAAGGAGCAGAGCGTGGGCATCTGGGATGGCTTCTTCAAAGCGCCAGCACCGGACGCTGACCTCCGGATGGAGATTAATCAGCGGATGATGCTGTTCTTGAGACAGGCCTTCCGCCGCGCAGTGGATGCCGAAACGGTGGGTCGCTACACAGACTACGCCCTCGGCCAGACCAAGCGGGGTCTCTCGTTCACGGACACCATGAAGAAGACGGCATCCGCGGTCATGTCCTCGCCGATGTTTTTGTATCAGTTTGTCTCGGAGGACCCGGCGGACAGGAACTATGAACTCGGGTCGCGACTGTCCTTCTTTCTCTGGGGCAGCAGCCCGGATGGGGAACTCCTGCGCCAGGCGGAGAGCGGCGAACTGTCCCGCACGGAGGTCCTGGAGAAGACGGTTGCACGAATGCTTGCGGACCCGAAAATCGAACGTTTCCTCGACACCTTTCCCGCGCAGTGGATGCAGCTTGAGAACGTGCTGTCAGCCGCGCCCGACCCTGCCAAGGCCCGGCTGTTCAGTGCGGACAAGAACAATCCGGCCAGCACCCACATGGTGCTCGAACCGTTGCTAATCTTCGACGCGGTGTTTCTGGAAAACCGCCCGATCAGCGAACTCATCAAGCCGGCTTTTGCCTACCAAAGCGACTTTCTCCGCACTTGGTATTACTCTGACCTGAAACCACCCGCGCCGGATGTCACCAAGATACTGGAGGAGAACCGGGCCAACGAAGCGCTGAGCAAATCACTGACCGCCGCCATTCAGAAAACACGGGCCGAGCGCGAGGCGCTGATCGAACCCGTGAAAGCCCGCTTGCTTGCCGCCCGCCAACCGGCCGCGGGCGGGGGAAAGCCCGTGGATTTGAAACCATTCGCCGCATGGGACTTTGGCGACTCGCTGAAAGACACCGTGGGCTCGCTCCATCTGCGAGCCAAGGGCAAAGTCAGCCAGCAGGACGGACTGACCATCCTCGAAAAGAATGCCTCCCTCCAAAGCGAGAATCTGCCCATCGACCTCAAGGCAAAGACACTGGAGGTCTGGTGCAAAGTTCATAACCTTGGCCAGTCCGGTGGCGGACTCATGGGCATTCAGGGACGCGGTGATTTATTCGACACCATCGTGCTCGGCGAACGGAAGCGCGGACACTGGATTTCTGGCAGCAATGGCTTTGCCCGCACCGAGGATTTTCCAGACTCCTTCCCTGAGGAATCGCCCATGCAGGACCTGCACTTGGTGATGGTGTATGCCGAGGACGGAACCACCACGCTCTATCGCAACGGCAAACCCTACGGCAGCCCCTACCGCAAGAGTGCCGCGACCTTTCTCAAGAACGAGTCCTCAGTGATCTTCGGAGTCCGCCACCTTCCCGCAGGAGGCAACAAACAATTATCCGTCAGTCTGGCCAAGGCCCGACTCTACAACCGCGCGCTCACCGCGGACGAAGTCGCAGCCTCGAGTCTCAGGAGTGATTATCTCCCCAACGAGGAAGTCGTGCGGGCCTTGACCCCCGAACAAAGAACCCAGGCGGAAGCGCTGCGCAAATCACTCGAACAGTCGGAACTGGCTCTCAAGGCTGTCCCCAAGCCAAGAGATCCCGGCGAGACGCAGAAAGAAGCGGCACGGAACTACGACCGGGAGATAGTCGACAAACTCCGTTCGACCACCTTCTCACGCGTGGCGGCGACGGATCCCCGCTACGGCGGCGTCATCACCACCGCCGCCGTGGCAAGCATGACCTCCGGCCCCGACCGGACTCACCCCATCGCCCGCGGTGCATGGATCATCGAAGTCATTCTCAACGACCCGCCACCGCCGCCGCCGAACAATGTGCCGCCGTTGAAAGAAGACGATTCAGCGAAAGACTTGACCATTCGCGAACAATTCGCCGAGCACCGGAAGAATCCCGACTGCGCCGGTTGTCACTCGCGCCTCGACCCGCTGGGCTTTGCCATGGAGAACTTCGACCTCACCGGCCGCTGGCGGGACAAGTATGAGAACGGCCGGAAGGTGGACGCGAGCGGGACATTCCTGAAGAAATACCCTTTCGGCGGGATTGTGGACTTCAAGGAATCGCTGGTGAAAGAAAATCGTCGGTTCGCCACCGCCTTTACGGGGCACTTGTTGCGCTTCGCCCTGGCGAGGGAACTCAGCCCGGCGGACTCACTCGCGATCGACAGCATCGTCAGCAAGGCTGAGGGCGAGAATTTCCGGATGCGCTCCTTAATTCGCGAGATTGTGCTGAGCGATGCATTCCGCAAAACGCGTTGAGAGCAATTCGAAGCCCCATAACGCGATGGAAGGCGGCTTGGTATGGCTATCGCATTTGCCGACACAGGAAGAGCTCATCCAACCGACGGACCCAGCTAGGCGGGCAACGAGTTGGTTGAGAAGTTGGGGTGGATGAAACAAAAAGCTTCCCGGTTGGCCGAAGTCCAACTGGACCGTTCCAGCGGCGTCATCTGGCACCCGCGCCTTCGGGTTAAGTCCGTCCGACTGCCGAGCTGGGTCAGAATTGGGGGCGGTATACCTTCCCAAGCAGGGAGAGGCTTGGGTGTCCACGGCAAGGCCGCCCGTTCCATCCGTCAGGCCGAAATGCAGGGCCAGAAGCGTCGCCGCCTTGCGGTATTCAGCATGACCGTCGGTCAGGACAAAGTTGCCACCTTGGGAATGATGGTAACTATAATTTTGTGTGCCGGGAGGAAGTCCGACTGTGGGGGTTTGGTTGTCGTGCCAAGTGACGTATTCTCCGGCAGGCCCGCCAAAAGTCGTGGCCACCGCCGGGCGCAATGCGGTGAAGCTCACGAGCCGGATGGTCTCCTGGATGATGATGATTTCGCTGGGGTTGGGTATCATTTCCAAGGCCTTGCCCATGAGTACGGCGTTTGGCAGGTAACTTGTGGCACTAATGGCGGTGGCATCGCTCACATCCCCGGGTTTCTTGGCGTCTGGACAGGAATAAACCTTGCTCGAGAAGGTCTGATCCTGGCCTTGCAGGTAAGGAGCGATGGCCTTGAGGCAGTTTGGTGCCGCCGCTGGATTCATGAAATCCGGGACCTGCGACGCCGTCGGCGGCAGCGTCTGGCAATCTCCCTGGTAGAGCATCAGGGCAATGCCGATCTGGCGCATGTTACTGAGGCACTGCGTCTGTCTTGCCTTGCGCTTGGCATTGCCCAGCGCGGGCAGAAGCATTGAAGCCAAAATACCGATGATGGCGATGACGACCAGCAACTCAATGAGCGTGAAGGCCACGCGGGATGCGTGAAACTTCTCCTGCGGACGCATTGAATGGCGCTGAAATGGCTTCATATTATATCGTAAGTGCCGCGCGGCGGGAGGAATAGAGCATAGTTTGTGCCATCCGTCAACGGACGCAGTTCAACTGATAGGAATTTGCTTTCTGGACGCTCCGCGGTTC
>SIBB01000063.1 GCA_009695395.1 Pedosphaera sp.
GAGAGGGCTGGGGTGAGGGGTTGCGGGTAATGGCGCAAGTGGCCGCACTGCTCATCCGGCCTTCGGCCAGCTTCTCCCCTCTTCTGAGGAGGGGTGAAGGCGCGTCGCGCTCCATCCACTTTTTATGAGTCCAACTTCCCCCAAGCTCCCGCGCTTCCTTGACGAGGCCAAGTCCCTCGCCTGCATCCATTGCGGACTCTGCCTTGGCTCGTGCCCGACTTACTTGGAGACGGGCAATGAGAACGATTCCCCCCGGGGCCGTATCTATCTCATGCGCGCCCTTCAGGAGGGCCGCCTCCCCCTCGTCGAGACGGCTGTCCGGCATATAGATAACTGTCTGGGCTGTCGCGCTTGCGAAGCGGCGTGTCCCAGCGGCGTCCACTACGGTGAGCTGCTGGAAGCCACGCGCGACCATATCGAGCGCCACCATCGCCGCTCGCCCTTCCAGACCCTCCTGCGTCGCGTCCTGATTGAGCGCGTCTTCCCGCATCCTTGGCGGATGAAACTCGCCCTCGTCCCCGCGCGCCTGCTCAAGTGGGCGATGAAGGGGAAGGTTAATAAGGAGAGCAGGAGGGCAGGAGAAGAGAATGCCGCCTCTTTCCTCATGCCTTCCTGCTCTCCTCATAAACAAACCCACTTCCTGCCCAAGTTCCTCCGAGACGCGCTGGCCCTCCTCCCCGATGAGATGAGGGAAGGGGACTTGCCGGAACTCTCCCGTGCCGCTGCCCCCTCCCTCTCCCTTCCTCAGAGGAGGGGAGAGGGCCGGGGTGAGGGGTTGTCTGCACTTGGGATATTTCCCGCGGCATCTCCTGCTCCTCATCCTGCTCCTCATCCTGCTCTCTTTCACGAGCAGGGAGGATTAGGAGCAGGAGGCGGGTGCAACTCCCCGGCACGGGGGCGCGTCGGCTTCATCCGTGGCTGCGTGATGAACGTCCTGTTCGGACGCACGAACGAGAATAGCATCCGTCTCCTGAACCTCGCGGGCTACGATGTCCTCACCCCCCGCGACCAAGGCTGCTGTGGCGCACTTCACGCCCACGGTGGCAATCTCTCCGCCGCCCGCGCCGCCGCCCGTGCCAACCTCGACGCCTTCTCCCGCGAAGCGCTGGATGCCATCATCATCAACGCCGCTGGCTGCGGCAGCACGCTGAAGGAGTATGCCCAGTTGCTGCCTGAGGATCCGCGGGCAGCGGCCTTCAGCGCGAAGGTGAAAGACTTAAGCGAGTTCCTCGTGGAGAGCGCTTCCCACGCAACTCTCAACTTTCAACTCTCAACTCAGCGGGTGACCTTCCACGACGCTTGCCATCTGGCGCACGCGCAACGCATCACCCACGCGCCGCGAGTCCTCGTGAAGGCGGTGGCAGGGGATAACTACGTGGAGATGCCGGAGTCGGATGTCTGCTGTGGCAGCGCCGGAAGCTACAATCTCACGGAGCCGGAGATGGCAGAGCGTCTCCAAGTGAGGAAGGTGGAAAACATCCTGCGCAGTGGCGCGACCTGCATTGTCACGACGAATCCGGGGTGTCTGCTCCAGATGCGCGCGGGTCTGGACAAGACCGGGGCGAGTCATGTGGAGACAATCCACTTGGCGGATTACCTCGCGAGGGCACTGCGGCCCGTCGGGCAGGAGTAGCAGTCGCGCGCGGATGGGCGGCGGCGTAGGCTTGTTTCAACCGTTCGGTGGTGACGTGGGTATAGACCTGCGTGCTGATGAGGTTTTTGTGGCCGAGGAGTTCCTGCACGCTGCGCAGGTCTGCGCCACTGTCCAGGAGGTGCGTGGCGAAGCTGTGGCGGAGCTTGTGCGGGGTGAGGCGGAGGTCGAGTCCGGCGGCGAGGAGGTAGCGCTTGAGGTGGCGTTGCACCAGCGAGGGAGTGGAGGGTTCGCCGCTCTGTGCCTGCGCATGGAAGATGGGTTCGCCCGATGCAGGTCTCAGTGGCAGCGCCTTCCAGTAGGCGAGAATGGATCGGAGGGCAGGCTCGCCGATGGGCACGAGGCGTTCTTTGCGTCCCTTGCCGCGCACGCGCAGGAGGCACTCCGTCGCGGTGAGGTCCTCGACGCGCAGGCCGCAGAGTTCGCTGACGCGCAGACCGCTGGAGTAGAGGGTCTCGAGCATCGCGGCGTCCCGCAGGAAGGGGAGTGGGTCCACGGGTTGCTCGCGGGTGTGGCGTTCGCGTTCGAGTTCGCGCAGCGGCGCGCGGAGGAGGTCGTCGGCTTGCGCGAGGGTGAGGAACTTGGGCAGGCGGTGCTCGGGTTTGGGGAGGGTGATGTAGCGGATGGGCGAGGCGGCGACGTGGCCGCGTCGGATGAGGAATTTGTAGAAGGTCCGCAGCGCGCTGAAGGTGAGGTGGATGGTGGCGCGCCTGAGTTTCCGCTGGCTGAGATGGCGGAGGAAGGTGCGGAAGTCATCGCGCTGAAGGGTGGCCCAGGGGGGTTGCGTCTGCCGCGCCCCCGAATGCCAGAGGGTGAACTGGGCAAGGGCTTGGGAGTAGTTGCGATGCGTGTAGCCGGATGCGCCACGGTCGGTGGCGAGGTGGGAGAGGAACTCCTCGCACCACGGGTCAACGGGTTGCTCAGTCGGTTCTGGCGCGCTCACGCTGCAAGAGTAGTAGCGGAGGGGCAGAGGTGCGAGCGGGGAGTTGCGGGGCCAGTGTTCAGAGGCCGAGCCGTCGGAGTTCAGCGGCGCACGGCTTACTGTCCCCTGGCCGCTCGAGGGAATAATCCTTTACTCCCCTCGCGCTGCTTTCCAGATTCGACGCCGATGTCAGTTGCAATCCATCCGACTCGTGGCGCCTCGCCTTCCGCAGAGGCCGCTCATGCCTTCGGGCAGTTCTCCGAGGCCGCGCTCGCGGCGGCCACGAAGCGGTCGCAGGAGTATCTCTTCAGCATCCAGCACGGGGAAGGTTACTGGCTGGGCGAACTCATCGTGGACGTGACGCTCGTGTCCGACATGGTGGCATATCACCACTGGTCGGACACGGTGGACGCGGAATGGCAGCGCAAGGCGGTGAACCACATCCTCGACCGCCAGCTCGGAGACGGCGGCTGGAACATTTACCCGCACGGTCCCTCCGAGGTGAACGCCACCGTGAAGGCTTACCTCGCGCTCAAGCTGGCGGGCTTGTCCGTCACGGACCCGCGCATGCTCAAGGCCCGCGAGGTGGCCCGCAACCTCGGCGGTGTCCCGCGGATGAATACCTTCTCCAAGCTTTACCTCGCGCTGCTTGGCCTCGTGGGCTGGAACCACGTCCCGTCCATCCCTTGCGAGGTGCTGCTCATCGGTAAATGGTTTCACGTCAACTTCTGGGACATGAGCAACTGGTCGCGTGCGATGCTTGTGCCGCTGGCCATCATCAACCATTACCGCCCCACGCGTCCGCTCAAGAACGGCGTGACGCTCGACGAGCTTTATCCCAACGGGAAGTGGGAACTCGACGAGGCGCTGCGGCCGCGCTACTTCGATTTCGGCCTTCGCAATGCGTTCCTCTGGCTCGACCGCTTGCACAAGTTCGCCGAGTGGGTCGCGCGCAAGAGCGTGCATCCCTTCCGCAAACGCGCGCTCAAGAAGTGCGAGCAGTGGATGCTGGAACGCTACGAAGGTAGCGACGGCCTTGCTGCAATCTTCCCGGCGATGCTCAACAGCGTCATCGCCCTCGAAGTCCTCGGCTACCCGCGAGACCATCCCATCTTCGCCCGCGAATACGTGGAGCTGAAGAAGCTCGAGCATCACACGGCCGACTCGGTGCGCATCGAGCCGTGCTTCTCCCCCGTGTGGGACACCGCCATCGTGAGCATCGCCCTGCGCGAGTCGGGCGTGCCCGCCGAGGACCCGCGCATGAAGCAGTCCGCGAGCTGGTTGATGGACCGCGAGATTCGTTTCCGGGGCGACTGGTATCACAAGAACCCCGTGGCGGTGGAACCGAGCGGCTGGGTCTTCGAGTTCAACAACAAGTGGAACCCCGACGTGGATGACACCGCGATGGTGCTGCTCGCGTTGCGACAAACCCCGACCGACAACACGAAGCGTCGCGACGAGTGCTTCAAGCGCGGTTACGACTGGATGCTCGCCTTCCAGTGCAAGGACGGCGGCTGGGCAGCCTTCGACAAGGACTGCACCAAGAGCATCCTCGAGAAAGTCCCCTTCGCCGACCACAACGCGATGCTCGACCCGGAGTGCGTGGACATCACCGCGCGCATCCTCGAAGTCATGGGCCTCGAAGGCGTGCCGCTCACCAACCCGCAGGTTCAGCGCGGCCTCACTTTCATCAAGAAGTCGCAGGACCCCGACGGCTCTTTCTACGGCCGCTGGGGCGTGAACTACATCTACGGCACCTGGCAAGTCCTGCGCGGCCTCAAGACTTTCAACTACAACATGACTGAGCCGTGGCTGCTGCGCGCGCACGACTGGCTCGTCAGCGTGCAGCACGCGGACGGCGGCTGGGGCGAGCGCTGCAACACCTACGACGACCCCGTCCACAAAGGCCTCGGCCCCAGCACCGCCTCGCAGACCGCGTGGGCCGCCATGGGCCTCTGCACTTTCGGCGACCCCGAGATGCCTGCGCTCAAACGCGGCATCGCCTACCTCTGCGACACTCAGAACGCTGACGGGTCGTGGAGCGAGGACGAGATTACTGGCACCGGTTTCCCCTGCGTCTTCTACCTGAAATACGACATGTATCGGAACTCATGGCCGCTGCTCGCGCTGGCGACTTACCACAAGCTGCTCGCTGCGAAGGCCGGCCCCGCAGTTGCCCGCTAGCCAATGACCAGCACGGCGAACGACCTCATCCTCGTCTGCTTCGCCGTGAAGGAAGAGGCGGCTCCCTTCTTCCGCGCGCTTCCCACCGGCGTTGAAACCCTCGTCACGGGTATGGGTGCTGCCGCTGCCGAGCGGGCGGTGCAGGCCAAGCTCGCCGAGCAATCATGGAGACTTGTCCTCACCTGTGGCTTCGCCGGCGGACTGCATCCCGCCCTCCGTCCTGAAACCGTCGTCTTCGAGGCGGACGCGGATTTTCCACTGCACAACGCGCTGCTCCAAGCCGGCGCGGTCGCCGCGCGTTTCCACTGCGCCGAGCGCGTCGCTGTCACCGCAGCGGAGAAGACCGCACTGCGCGAGGGCACCCGTGCCGACGCCGTGGAGATGGAGTCTGGCATCATCCGTCGCCTGTGCCACGAGCGCGGCATCCCCAGCGCCACCGTGCGCGTCATCTCCGACGCTGCGCACGAAGACCTGCCGCTGGACTTCAACCCGCTGATGCAGGTGGACGGCACGATTCACCTCGGCAAGCTGGCGGGCGCAATCCTCCGTCGTCCTCATAAAATTCCCGCGCTCATGGCTCTGAGCAGTCGCTCGAAGTTCGCCGCCCAACGCCTCGCCGCCGTGTTGCGCGTCCTGTTGGCGTCGTCCTGATCAGGGTGGCGCAGCGGGAAACACGCTTGCCCGCTCTCGCGACGGCCAGTAGCGTGCGCGCCATGGAATCGAGTGAGAATCCGTTGCCGCCTGCATCCCAGCCAACCCCTCCGCCCATCGCGCCCCCACCGGCGATGCCGCCGCCGCTGGCTTCGGCACCGCCACCGCAGTTCTACACGCCGGCGAAAACACCTCCGCAGTGTCGCAGCCGTGCGTGGGTTTGGTTGCTGGTGTTGGGCGCGCTCGGGGTGGGAGGGGTGCTGTCGTTCATCTCGGTCATTGGCGGCGGGCACCAGCGCACGGCGCGGCTCGACGGAAAGTTTTATCAGGAGCACTCGCTCACGGACAAGGACACGAGCGACAAGATCGTCGTGATTGACGTGCAGGGCATCATCACGAGCCACAACCTCGACGGGTCAGGCGACATGGTGGAGCGTGTGAAGGAAGAGCTGGAGTTGGCTGAGAAGGACGAGCACGTGAAGGCGGTGATCCTCAAGATCGATTCACCGGGCGGCGAGGTGCTGGCGTCCGACGAGATTTACCGCGCCATCCATGAGTTTCAGGACAAGACCGGCAAGCCCGTCATCGCGCAGATGGGGAGCCTCGCGGCGTCGGGCGGATACTACGTCAGCGCGCCGTGCCGATGGATCGTGGCGAACGAACTGACCCTCACCGGCAGCATCGGGGTGATTATGTCGGGGATGAACTTCCGCGGTCTTATGGACAAGGTCGGCATCCAGCCGCAGGTCTATAAGAGCGGAAAGTTCAAGGACATGATGAGCAGCACGCGCCGGCCCGAGGACATTCCCGCCGGCGAGCGCGAGATGATGCAGGCGTTGATTGATGAGACTTACGCGACTTTTAAGGGCGTCGTGCGCAAGGGCCGCGAGGGTTCCCGCGTCGCAAATAAGAAGGACGGCCACGAGAAGGACAGCCGCGAGCTGGCGAGCGATTGGGAGGCGTATGCGGACGGCCGCATCTTCTCCGGCAAGGAGGCGCACCGGTTGGGGTTCGTGGATGAATTGGGCAACTTCGACGTGGCGGTGAAGCGCGCGCAGAAGCTGGCCGGCATCACGGAAGCGAACCTCGTGCGGTATCAGCAACCCTTCGCGTTCGGGAATCTCTTCCGGCTGCTGGGCAAGACGGAGGTGCCCGCCGTGAAGGTGGACCTGGGCTTCGACTTCCCCCGGATGCAGGCGGGGCGGATGTATTTCCTCTCGTTCAACGTCGTGCAGTGAAGCAACCGGAGGAGCAGGATTAGGATCAAGATCAGGAGCAGGAGTCCGCGCTGAAGCTCCTGCTCGTAATCCTAATCTTGATCCTGCTCCTCCCCCTCCCCATGAAAAACCTCACCGTCATCACCCACCCGCTCATCCAGCAAAACCTCACTCGCCTTCGCGACAAGACCACGCAGCCGGAGGAGTTCCGCCGCGCGCTCGGCGAGGTCGCCGCGCTCATGGTGTATGAGGCCACGCGCACGTTCGCCACGGAGCGGGTGACCGTGCAGACGCCGCTGGAGAAGACGCGCGGAGTGAAGCTACGACGCGAGGTGCTGCTGGTGCCCGTGCTGCGCGCGGGGCTGGGGATGCTCGACCCGATTCTGCGCCTCCTCCCGCACGCGCGCGTGGGTTTCATCGGCCTCAAGCGCAACGAGCACACGCTGGAGGCGGCGACGTATCACAAGAGCTTGCCCGAGGACTTGAGCGGCTTTGAAATCATCCTCATGGACCCGATGCTGGCGACTGGCGGCAGCGCGGTGTCCGCGCTGGACTTGATGGCCGAGCGCAAGGCCAAGCGCGTGCGGCTTGTGAACCTGCTGGCCGCGCCGGAGGGCATCAAGTTCGTCCACCAGCACCATCCCGAAGTCCCGATCTTCACCGCCGCGCTGGACCGCAAGCTGAACCACAAGGGCTACATCGTCCCCGGCCTCGGCGACGCCGGCGACCGGCTCTTCGGCGTGTGAGCATTGGCTGGCACAGTGCGCCGGCGGTGATCCAATCGTCGATTGCCTTTGGTGGAGAATCACCTATAAATCCCCCCTCGGTATTCCACTGGGATGCTGGCTCAACTTCGGCTGAACTGAACGCGGCCGTGGTCATGGATGTCAAAGGCACCAACGGCGACAGGCAACTCAACAAGACATGAAAAACTTTATGCAGATGGGCAAGCGGTTCTTCCTCTTCATCGCGGTGAACCTGCTGGTGATGATCACGCTCGGGATTGTCCTGAGCGTGGTGCTGCATTTCTTCCCGCAAATCGGCGGACGCCGGGGCACCAGCGGCTGGCTCGGCTACATGGCCGTGTTCAGCCTCGTCTTCGGCTTCGGCGGCGCGTTCATCTCGCTGGCGATCTCCCGGATGATGGCCAAGTGGATGATGGGCGTGCGGGTGATTGACCCGAACACGAACGACCCCGAGGCGCGCGAGCTCGTGCGCATGGTTCACGGCTTTGCGCAGCGCGCCGGCCTACCCGCGATGCCCGAGGTTGGCGTTTATGAGTCGCCGGACGTGAATGCCTTCGCGACCGGCCCGAGCAAGTCCCGCTCACTCGTGGCCGTCTCCACCGGGCTGCTTCACCAGATGAACCGCACCGAAACGGAGGGCGTCATCGCGCACGAGGTCGCGCATATCGCCAACGGCGACATGGTCACGATGACCCTTGTGCAGGGCATCATCAACGCGTTCGTGATCTTCCTCTCCCGCGTGCTGGCGTTCCTCGCCTCGCAGGCACTGCGCGGCAACCGCAGCAATGACGATCGCCCCAGCATCGGGAGTTCGCTCATGGAGATGGTCTTTGTGATCGTCTTTGAAATCCTCTTCACCCTGCTCGGCAGCATCGTGGTCGCGTGGTTCTCGCGGAAGCGGGAGTTCCGCGCGGACGCCGGCGGGATGCTGCTCGCGGGCAAGCCGCAGATGGTCGGCGCATTGCGCGCATTGCAACGCATCTATGATCCGCAACTGGCCGCCCAAGCGGCTGGCTCGGGCTACCAAGCCTTGCAAATATCCGGCAAGGCCGGCGGCTTCATGGCGCTCTTCTCCACGCACCCGCCGCTGGAGGAGCGCATCGCACACTTGGAAAATCTGGGCCGTTGAGCGGTGCGGAACGCGGTTGGGAATTATTCTTGCGGCGCGAGTCGCCGCTGGCGAATTCTCTGCCCGCAACATGGCCACGCGCAAATCCAAGGCGAAGAGGACGAAACCGCGCACCGCCGCGACCCCTTCCCGTAAGCTGGCTCCGTCCAAACCCGCTCCGCGTAAGCCCGCCCGCCCCTTCAAAGTCTTCCGCCCGCGTCCGCGTCCTGTCACGCCCAATGCGCCCCCGCCCGCCGAAGCCGACCTCCCGGTGTCCGGCGTCCGTGTGCCACGCGTGGACTTGCCCACGCCGGGCGAATCCGCCGAGCGAATCCGCACGCCCTACGACGGCGAGAGTGCCATCCGGCTCTACCTTCGCGAAATCGGCGAGGTGCCGTTGCTGACCATCCAGCAGGAGATCGACTTGGCCGCCAAGATTCAAAAGGGTGACAAGGCAGCGCGCGAACTGATGATCAAGGCCAACCTCCGCCTTGTTGTGAAGATCGCCCACGACTACGACTGGCTCGGCATGCCGCTGCTCGACCTGATCAACGAGGGCAACATCGGCCTCATGAAAGCCGTCGAGCGCTTCGACCCCAAGAAGGGCGGCAAGCTCTCCACCTACGGCGCGTGGTGGATCAAGCAATCCATCAAGCGCGCCCTCGCCAACCAGGGGAAAACCATCCGCCTCCCCATCCACCTGGTGGACAAGATTTCCAAGCTGCGCCGCGTGGCGATGAAGCTCCTGGAGATGTTGGGCCGCGAGCCGACCGACCAGGAAGTGGGCGCGGAGATGGGCATGGCCGTCAGCCGCGTGGCCCAACTTCGCACCGCCGCCATTCGCCCCGCCTCGCTGGATGCGCCCGTGGGCGATGAGGGTGATTCGCACCTCTTCGGCGAGATCATCCAGGACGAGCACGCGGACACGCCCTACGAACAGTTGGAGGAAAAGACGGTCACCGCCATGCTGCGCGAGATGGTCAAGACTCTGGCACCGCGCGAAGCGACCATCCTCACCTTCCGCTTCGGCCTCGATGGCGGGAGCGAACGCACGTTGGAGGAGGTCGGACAGAAGTTCCACGTCACGCGCGAGCGCATCCGTCAGATTCAAAACCTCGCCCTCCGCAAGATGCGCCGCATGATCGAGCGGCGCGAAACGCAGATCACCTAGCCATTCATGAGCCACGCCAAAGTCACCGCCGCCGACATCTCCGCAGCCATCCGCAACGTCCCGGACTTCCCCAAGCCCGGCATCCAGTTCAAGGACATCACACCCGTGCTCGCCGATGGACGCCTCTTCGCCGGCACCATTGACCTGCTTTGCGAGAGCTACAAACCCGGCGACGTGGACGCGGTGGTGGGCATTGACGCGCGCGGCTTCATCTTCGCTGCCGCAGTCGCGCTGCGGCTGGGCGCAGGCTTCGTGCCCGTGCGCAAGCAGGGCAAGCTCCCCTATGCCACGCACGAGCAGAGCTACGACCTCGAATACGGCTCCAACACCGTGGCCATCCACATCGACGCCGTGAAACCCGGTGCGCGCGTGCTGCTCGTGGACGATCTCCTCGCCACCGGCGGCACGGCCTCCGCCGCAGTCCATCTGCTGGAGAAAATTGGAGCAAAGATTTTGGAAGTCCACTTCCTCATCGAGCTTCAGTTCCTCGACGGCCGCAGCAAGCTCAAGGGCTACCCGGTCAAGTCGCTGGTGATTTACTGAGCTGCGCGGTCGTGAGCGCCTGTTGTCACTTGCTGTCCACGACACTCACCCGCAGCTCCGCGCCGTTGCATCGGATCTCCGGCACATACATCGCGTGGCCGAGGACGGGGAGGGCGTGGAAGGTTCCGGGGACTTCCGCGCGCATTTCGTAGCGGAGCTGCCAGACACCTTCGGGGAGCTTGTCGAGGAACAGGGCGACTTTGCGGTCGCGCAGCTCCTGATAGACCCAGCGTGAACGGCCCGTGAAGTCCGGCTCGCCGATGCCTATGGGCCGGGGCGGGATGATCCCAATGGGCGGGGCGATGCCCACGCGCGCGGGCGCTACGGCGACGAGTGCCGGCGCGGCTTCTTGCGCTTGGACGGCAACGGACGCCCCGACTTTAGACTTTGGACCCTTAGACTTTGGACCCGGCTGCGCCGCCGGTGCGGGCTTGCCCACCTCGCCAAACTTCCGCTCCACCGCGCCGCTCTTCAGCTCGCGCGCATAAAGCGACTCGCCGCTGCGGACGGCCACGGCCTCGAAGCCGGCGGGCTTCAAGTCCTCGAAGAGCAGATACTCGTAGTTGTTCTTCGCCTCGATGGTCAGGACGGTTTCGATACGCTCGCCGCTCTTCACGGTCTCGCCGTCAAGCAGCGGCACCTTGTCGTAAAGCAGGCCCTTGAGCAGCGTCGGGCGGCCGACCAGCTTGAAGTATTCGCGCTTCACGAAAATCTCGTTGCCGCTGGCGGGGATGGGTTCTTCGAGGCTGAAAAACTTGGCTTCCGCTGCGAAGTAAACCGGTCCCTCGCCCTTGCGCTTGATGCGGATGTCGTTCGCGCCGTCCTTGATGAGCTTCGTGTCCACGGCGAAGCGGCTCGGCGCGGCGAAGACCTCCGCACCGCTGACCTTGCGCTTGGCGATGCTCGTGCCGTTCACGGTCACCTCGTATTCCAGCTCGGGCGACAGCTCCTTGGTCACGCGCAGGTAGTCGTTGAGCGCGAGCACGGTGATGGCGGTGTCGCGGGTGTTGCTCCACTGCGCGCCACGCCGGCCTTTGAGCAACCAGTTCGTGACCGGCTCGATGAGCTTGTTGGCAGGGTCAATCGCCAGCAACGCGCGCAGGGCAAAGGCCGTCGCCTCCACGCCGCCATCGGACCAGCGCCAGTAAATGCCGTCCTCGCCCCAATGCGCCGTGCCCATCACTCCGGCGTTCGCGGGCAACTGGCCGCCGATGAGCACGCTGGCATCGGGCCGGTCGTCGCGCTTCACGCCGTTCTCCAGATTCTCCACGAGCGTCTTGGCCTCCGCGCCCTTGCCGAAGTGGTGCGCGGTGAGCGCGAGCAAGGCGCGCGTGTAGGCATTGAGCTCGGCGCGGTTCTTCCACAAGTTGTCCCAGGCCTTCGTCTGCGCGGGCGTGAGGACATGCTTTTCCAAGCCTGTCAGCCGCGACGCGATGGCGTGCAACATGAAGGCCTGCATGTCGAAGTTTAGCTCTTGCTCGACCAGTGTCTTGTCGAGGAAGGCGGTGCCGCGCTCGACCACGTTGGCCTTGAGCGCCACGCCGGATTGCTTTGCGAGCGTGAGGC
>SIBB01000064.1 GCA_009695395.1 Pedosphaera sp.
CAGCGTTTGGCCGGGCCGTATTCCGCACCCGCGTTCAAGCCGATGAGCAGGCCGTCTGGGAGATTGAACTTCGCCTTGACCGCCGCGACCTCGTCCGCCGAGACGGCGAGGTGCGTCGCGAGCGGCTCCGGCTTCGCGCCCAACGCGGCGACGAGGTGGAGATAGTGGAAGAGGTGATGACTGGCGGCGGGGAGCGCGGCGTTCACGCCGCAGGAGCTGCCATCTGGCAATGATGCCTGCTGCGGCCTGAAGGCCGCGCTCCTTTCCGCGTCGGCCACCAACCGCCGCACTTCCTCCACCGTCCGCTTCCGCATCTCCACGACATCTGCGCGCCGAGGAACGGCCTGCGTCAGCAGCCAGTCCCGCCAGCCACCCGCGTAACCAATGCGTCGGGGAATCCCTGCGAAGAGGACTTCCAATCCCGTGCGGATGGAGTTGGGCAACACCAGCGCGGCGTCGAAGCCCCCTTCTCGTAGCCTGCGCACGCCACTGAATACACCTTCCTTCGGCGCGAAGGTAATGACTTCATCCACTGCCGAGTGTCCCGCCCAAAGCCCGACCAGCTTCTCATGCGTGAGCAGGGTGATGTGTGTGCCCGGCAGCGCCTCGCGCAACCGCAGCAGCGCCGGCGTGGTCATCACGGCGTCGCCAATCCAGTTCGCCCCGCGCACGAGCAGTCGGCGCGGCGTGAGGCGTGAGGAGTGAGGAGTGGAGGGAGTGCTCATGCTGTTTCCCTATCTTCTAGCTTCTGACTCCCATCTTCTTTTCGACCCCGCCACTTCCCCTGCTTCCACCGGTTGTGAACCCAGAACCAGTTCGCCGGGTCGCGGCGGATGGCGGTCTCGAAAGCACGATTCATGTCGCGAGCCATGTCCTCGGCGGGACGCGGCTGGCCGTTGAGGTGCGTGGGAATCTCGTCGCCCACCTCGATGCGCCAGCGACCCGGCGCGACGCGGTGGCAGATGACAGTGAAGAGCGGGCAGTCGTAACGCAGTGCCAGCAGGCCCGGCGCGACGCTCGTGGAGCAGTCGCGCCCGAAGAAAGGCAGGCGCACGCCGCGGTCGCCGGCGTGCTGATCGGTGAAGAGGCCGAGCATCATGCCGGGCCGGTGCATCGCGGCCTTGAGCGCGTCAGCGTCCTTGCGACGCTCGAAGAAGAGGCTGCCAGACTTCTCGCGCAACTCCTGCATCACACGCGTCAGCCCCGCTTGACGCAGTCCGCGATAGGTCGTCGCGACTTGGTAGCCGGGGCAGAACAAGGCGGAACGACCCAGCAGTTCGAAGTTCGCGAAGTGTCCAACTGCGCACACTACACTGGGCGGCGGCTGTCCCGGCGTGGACTTTGGAAACTTCTCCGCGCCCACGAACTCGGTCACGGCGCGGATGCCATCGGCGTGGAAGCTCGCCGTCTTCACCGCACAGGCAAAGCTCTCGCCGATGCGCCGGAAGTTCTCGCCAGCGAGCGAGCGAACCTCGGTGGCGGACTTCTCCGGGAAACATTCGGTGATGTTCCGCTGGGCGACGTTGCGATGCCGCCCATCCAGCACATAAGCCAACGCGCCGAACACCCGCCCCAACCACGCCACGGTCCCGAGCGGCAGCGCCTGAAGGAACGCAACCACGACGCGGGCAAGGAGAGCGAGGAGCACGTCCATCACTTGAAACAAATCTGGCGCACGCAGTCTTGGAAGTCCTTCGCGCCGGAGAGGATTTTGATTTCCACGCGCATGAAGCAGATGGGCAGGTCGCGGCGGTCAATTTTTGGGAAACGCACGGCGTCCTTCTGCGTGGTGACGATGATTTCCGCCTGTCGCTTCTTGGCGCGGTTGATGGCGTTGAGGACTTCCTGCTGCGTAAAGCGGTGGTGGTCGGCGAAGCGCTTGGAATAGACGAGTTCTCCGCCCTGTTTCACGAGGCTGGCTTCGAAGCTCTCCGGCTGTGCGATGCCGCTGAAGCTCGCGACCTTCTTGCCCTTGAGGAAGCTCAGGTCCATCCGCTCACCGGTGAACACGTCCTCGAAATAGAGCGGGTGGTGGACGCACTCGACGATGCTCGCCTTTGGGTTGTGCTTGGCGATGCGGGCGCGGAGGTGGGCGGTGTTACCGTCGCTCTTGGTGAGGAAGATGACGCTGGCGCGGTCGAGGTGTGAGGGTGGTTCGCGCAGCGTGCCGCGTGGGAGAAGGTGCTCGTTGCCGAAGGGCTGCTGGCAGTCCACGAGCACAATGTCCTTCCGGCGACCGCGCAGCTTCCAATACTGGTAGCCGTCGTCGAGCAGAAGGGTGTCGCAGCCGAACTTGGCGATGGCGTAGCGGCCTGCCTTCACGCGGTCCTTGTCCACGAGCACGACGACGTCCTTCAAGTTACTCGCGAGCATATAAGGCTCGTCGCCGGCGGTCTCGGAGTTGAGGAGCAGGCTCTTTCCGTCCGAGACGATGCGCGGCGGCGTAGTGTCGTCGCGGAGGAGGAGCTTGTTCAACAGGCGCGGGCCGAGCGGACCTGGATTAGAGCGGTAGCCGCGCGAGAGGATGGCCACCTTGCGCCCGGCGTCGGTCAGTTCGCGTGCGAACTTCTCGACGACCGGCGTCTTGCCCGTGCCGCCGACGGTCACATTGCCGACGGCGATGACCTGCACGCCGAGCGTGGCGTCGCGCAGGATGCGGACGTTGTAGAGGAAGAGGCGGAGCTTCACGAGGACCGTGAAGACCTTCGAGAGGCCGAGCAGGGTGGTGCGCAGAAGCGCGGCGCCCTTGCCCTTGCGCTGCTCGAAGATGACTTCGAGCACCAAGGTCTCGGCGGTTTCCGTCCAGTTGCGGAGCGTCTCGCGCATGTGGCGCGGAGTGTGCCCGCGCGGAGGACAGAGGGGAAAGTGATTAGTGAGTCGTAAGTAGCGAAAATAAAGGCGGCGTGCTCGGGCCGAGCCCCCTCCTCCGACTAATCACTAATCACTTCCCGTCCACGACCGTGAGGAGCGAAAGCCCGTGCTGCCGCACAAGCTTCTCCATCACATCCTGCTCCAGCAGCAGCGTGCGGCCGGACTCGAAGGCGAGCACGCGGACGCCGCTGGCGGCGCAGGCTTCGAGCGTCTGTGGGCCGACGCAGGGGATGTCGAAACGGAGGTCGTGCTGCTCCTTCGCGACCTTCACGGCGACCGCTCCGCCATCCTTGCCGGCGAGTTCGCCGCCGCGTGCGAGCGCCTTGTCCGTGCCCTCGAAGCCCTCCACGGCGAGGACGGTGCCGCCTTTGACCACGGCGGTCTGGCCGATTTCGAGCCGGGAAACTTCCTTTGCGATGCGGAAGCCAAAGCGCACATCTGCCGACTCGTCGTCGCTCAACTTCTTGCCCAGCGTGAAGCCCGGCCCAGCCATGAGCGGTTGCAGCCACGGCATGGCGGAGATGAGTTCCACGCCGTCTTTCTGCAGTTCGTCCGCGATGCCGCCAAAGAGGGTGTGGGCGTTCTTCTCCTTCAGCCGCATGAGCAGCGCGACGGCGCGGAGGTCGGGGCGGAGGTCGAAGAGGTTCTTGGGCGCGATTTGCCCGGCCATGACGCAGTGCTTCACACCGCGCTCGGTGAAGGCGGAAATCAACTTGCCGAGCTGGCCGACGCGTAACCAGACAATGTCGTCCACGAGCTTCGCCAGCGCCGGGTCGGTCTCGCCCTCGAACGCGACGGCGACGAGGCGCGGGACGCCCATGGCGCGGGCTTGCTTCGCGAGCAGGAACGGCAGCGTGCGGTTGCCGGCGATGATGCCGAGCGTGTGGATGGCGGCGGACACGGGCGGGAGCGTAGCGCGGCGGTCCGGCGTTGTCAGGAAGGGAAAATGGAGGAGCAGGATTGAGATTAGAATTACGAGCGGAGGAGGGCAGCTCGCCGCAGCTCCTGCTCGTAATCCTGCTCCGCATTCGCGTTGTCGCTCGACAGCCCCTGCCCACGCGCCTATCACTGCGCCAACATGAAAGCCGCATTGTCCTCCCTGCTCCGATTCGCCCTGGCCTGTCTGCTCTGCGCGTCCGCCTGCGCCGCTGCGCCCGCCAAGCCACCGACCATCGTGCTCATCAGCGGCGAGTTCGAATACCATTCCGCCGAGTCGCTGCCGCTGCTTCAGAAGCAATTGGAATCCAAGCTCGGAGCGAAGTGCGTTTTGCTCCAGCGACCTGCCGACCCGAAAGCGCAGTCCATCGCCGGGCTGGAGGCACTCGCCACCGCCGACCTCGCCATCCTCTACATCCGGCGCATGACGCTGCCAGAGGAGCAGCTCGCGCAGATCAGGAAATACGCCGCGTCCGGCCGACCGATCATCGGACTGCGCACGGCGAGCCACGCGTTCGAGAACTGGAAGGAGTGGGACCGCGAGGTGCTCGGCGGCAACTATCAGAACCATCACAACAACCAGCTCGCGACCACAGTGCGGGTGCTGCCGGAGGCAGCGGGTCACCCGATTCTCAAGGGCGTGGCGAAGGAGTTCCCCTCGCCCGGCTCGCTCTACCGGAACACGCCGCTCGCAGCGGATGCCAAGGTGTTGCTGATGGGTTCCGTCGAGGGCAAGCCCGCCGAACCAGTCGCCTGGACGCACAGCTTCAAGGGCACGCCGGTCTTCTACACCTCCCTCGGGCACCCGAAGGATTTTGAAATCGAGTCGTTCAACCGCCTGCTGATGAACGCCGTCCAGTGGGCGCTCGCGCAGCCGAGAGCGGCAGCAGCGACGGAGGCGACGGGCTTTCGCCGCGTGGGCGTGGCGGAGTTCGATCAGCTCTGGCGGGAGAAGAAATATACCGTCCTCGACGTGCGGACGGCGGACGAGTTCAAGTCCGGCCACATCCCCAGCGCGGTGAACCTCGACGTGTTGGACGCGGGTTTCGAGAAGGAGGTGACCGCGCTGGATAAGTCAAAAACCTACCTCGTCCACTGCGCCGCAGGACGCCGAAGCGCGGATGCGGCGGGGCAGATGAAGGCTCTGGGTTTCAAGTCCGTGGTGGACCTCGCACCCGGCTTCAATGGGTGGAAAGCCGCAGGCAAGCCAGTCGAGAAGTGAACCGCGAAGAGTTTCCTGTCGCAAAAAGGCACAAGAAGCGCGACGGAGGAAGTGGTGTTGCTCGTGAATCAGCGGCGGATTTGAGAGTTCCGCTGTTGCGCCTTCTGTGCCTCTTTGTGGCAAAGAACTCCGCGTAGCGCTACTCCGAGCTGCCGTATTTCTTGATGAGCAGATGGCTGCGCGCCGCCGTGAGTTCCATGATGAACTGGTCGTAGCTCTGGTAGCGGTCGTCCGGGTTCTTCGCCATCGCGCAGCAGATGGCCTCGTTGGTCTTCTCCTGAATATCGGGCAACTCCTCGATGGGTGGCGTGAGCGGCTGCTCCACATGCGCGAGGGCGACATCGTTCACCGTCGCCGCTTCGAAGGGCACATGGCCGGTCAGAGCGTGATAGAGCGTGCCCGCCAGCGAATACATGTCGGAACGGAAGTCCTCCGTCTGAAGCGAGATTCGCTCAGGCGCGATGTAATAGGGCGTGCCGAAGACGCCCGCGTCCGGGTCACGCCCGCCCTCGGAACTTTGCGCGAGGCCGAAGTCCACGAGCTTGGGCTCAGGTGGCTCGTCGTTATTGAAGAGGATGTTGCCCGGCTTGATGTCGAGGTGCAGCAGACCGTGACGGCTCGAGCAGTCGAGCGCGGAGGCGATCTTGATGCCCACGTCGAGCACCAGCAACTCGTCCACGCGGCCCTGCGACTCGATGCGTCCGTCGAACGTGCCGTTGTCGGCGAGCTCCATCACGAGATACTTCTGCCCATCCGCCTCATCGAACCCGTAGATATGGATGATGTTCGTGTGGTTTAGCCCGGCACAGGCGCGTGCCTCGCGTTTGAAGGCCTCAACTTGGAGAGGGTCCTCGGCGATCTCCGGCTTCATCAACTTCACCGCGACCTCACGGTTGAGGTTCAAATCGTAGGAGCGGAAGACCGTCCCCATGCCACCGGAAGCGATGACGCCGCGCAGCTCGAACTGGCGAAGCTTCACGGTGATCATCACTGGGCCGCCGCACTTGTTGCAGGCCTGCGTCTCGAACGGCGGCAGATCACTGGGAATGAAATTCTTCGCCGCACAGCGGCCACACGCCACCATCTTTAGTGATTTTTTTCCGTCGCTCATGCAAGAGAAGTTCTTCCCCAGAGAGGCTAGCACCGGAGCCGTTTTGCTCAAGATAAGTTTCCGCCGGACGCGCCGGCTCGTTAAGCCGCCGCTTTTAAGTTTGGTAACGACGACGTGTTTTGTTCCAACCTGCGGCCCGTGCGGATCCTCTACAACCTGCTCTTCCCGGTCTTCTTCCTGTTGAGCGCGCCGTATTACTTCTGGAAAATGTGGCGGCGCGGCGGCTGGCGGCGCGGCTTCAGCGAACGGTTTGGGCGCATCGAGGAGGGCAAGCTCCAGGCCCTGAGCGGTGCAAAGGTGCTCTGGCTCCACGCCGTCAGCGTCGGCGAGGTGAACGTCAGCCTCCAGCTCATCGCCGCGCTGCGACCGCGTCTGGCAGGCTGGAAATTCCTCGTGTCCACGACCACCTCCACCGGCATGGGCGAGCTGGAGAAGAAACTTCCCGCCGACGTGCAGCGCCTCTACTACCCCGTGGACTTCCCATGGTCCGTGAGTCGCGCGCTCGACGCGGCGCGCCCCGCCGCCGTCGTGCTCGTCGAGGCGGAGTTCTGGCCGAACTTCCTGTGGCAAGTGCGGGCGCGCGGGCTGCCCGTCTTCCTCGCCAACGCCCGCGTCTCGGACAAATCCTTCCGTGGCTACCGGCGCGGCGCGTTCCTCTTCCGCGAACTCTTCGGCAACTTCGCCGCTGTCGGCGCACAGAACGACGCCGACGCCGCGCGCCTGGGCGAACTCGGCTGCCGCGCCAACGCCATCTACGTCACTGGCAACGCGAAGTTCGACGCCGCCACGCCCACCGGGGGTGCGACGCTCGACGTGCCCGCGCTGTTGCGCCCGCTCGGCGTGCCCGACGACGCGCAACTCCTCGTCGCCGGCAGCACGCACGCAGGCGAGGAAATCCTGCTCGCGCGAATGTTCCTCCGCCTCCGTGAGCGCTTCCCGAAACTCTTCCTCGTTCTGGTCCCACGCCACTTCGAGCGCACGGCAGCGGTCGTCGAGGAACTCCGCCCTACTGGAATCCGCCTCGCGCTGCGCACCGAACTGGCCGACGGAAAAGTCTCTGCGCCCGGCAGCGTGGATGGCCTGCTCGTCAACACGACCGGCGAGTTGCGCCACTTCTACCGGCACGCCACCGTCGTCTTCGTCGGCAAGAGCCTCACGGCCAAGGGTGGGCAAAATCCTATTGAGCCGGGAGCGCTGGGCAAGGCGATGATCTTCGGCCCGCACATGGAAAACTTCCGACCCATCGCCGCCGAGTTCATGGCCTGCGACGGCGCCGTGCAAGTGCCAGACGCCGCCGCGCTGGAAGCGGCGTTTGCCACCTTGCTGTCAGACACAGCCCGGCGCGACCAACTCGGCGCGAACGCGCTGGGCGTTGTCAGAAGAAACGAGGGGGCAGCCGATCGGACGGCAGAGATGATTGCGCGGGCGCTGCGGTGATTGTTTGGAGGAACTCCCCTCCAAGCACGAAGCTCGGGCCTCCTCCTGCTGCGAACTCAACGCTACAGCAGCCGCGGCTGCCGCTGATCATTCGCGATGGATTCGCCGAGGCTTTCCACGCGTGAGCGACGGCGCTCCATGATATTCTTCTCCAACCGGGGATCGTAGGCGACGGGGTAGTTGCCGTCGTAGCAGGCCATGCAGAAGCCTTCGCGGGGGAGACCGGTGGCTTTCACCATGCCGTCCTGCGAGAGGTAGTGGAGCGAGTCGGCGTTGAGATAAGTGCGAATCTCATCGTTCGTGTGGTTGGCCGCCATCAGCTTGCTGCGGTCGGGGAAATCAATGCCGTAGACGCACGGGTTCATGTGCGGCGGGCAGGAGACGAGCACGTGAACTTCCTTCGCGCCAGCTTCCTTGAGGCTGTTCACGCGCGTCTTGCAGGTGGTGCCGCGCACGATTGAGTCGTCCACGATGATGACGCGCTTGCCCTTCACCAGTTCGCCGATGAGGTTAAGCTTCACGCGCACCGCGAAGTCGCGGATGAGCTGCGAGGGCTGGAGGAAGCTGCGGCCCACGTAGTGATTGCGGACGAAGGCCATCTCGTAAGGGATGCCGGACTCCATCGCGTAGCCCAGCGCGGCGGAGTTACCGCTGTCGGGCACGGGGATGACGAGGTCGGCCTCGATCTTGTTCTCTCGCGCCAGTTGCCGCCCCATCTCGACGCGGACGCGATAGACGTTGCGGTTGGCGATCGTGCTGTCGGGCCGGGCGAAGTAAACGTATTCGAAGATGCAAAAGGCGCGGCGCTCGTGCGCGGGAAAGGCCTGCACGCTCTTCAAGCCGTCCTGATTGATGATGACAATTTCCCCCGGCTCCACGTCGCGGACGAACTTGGCGTGAATCAAATCCAGCGCACAGGTCTCGCTCGAGAGCACCCAAGCGTCGCCGACCTTGCCGATAGAGAGTGGGCGGAAGCCGTGCGGGTCGCGCACTCCGATGATCTCGTGCTCCGTCATGATGACGAGCGAGAACGCGCCCTCGATGCGCCGGACGGCGTTGATGAGGGCGCTTTCCCGGCGCGCGTCAGTGGGCTGCGCCAGCAAATGGAGGATGATCTCGCTGTCCACCGAAGTCTGGAAGATGGACCCCTGCGCCTCGAGCTCCTCGCGAAGCTGGGACGCGTTCGTGAGGTTGCCGTTGTGCGCCACGGCGATTTGGCCGCGCGCGCAATCCACCGTCAGCGGCTGCGCGTTGCGGATGTGCGAGGAACCCGTCGTCGAGTAGCGCGTGTGGCCCACGGCCATGTGGCCGACGAGCTTGTGCAAGTCCGCGCCATCGAAGACCTGCGGCACCAGCCCCATGCCCTTCTGCTCGCGGAACTGTTTGCCGTCGCAGGCGACTATCCCCGCGCTCTCCTGGCCGCGATGCTGGAGCGCGTAGAGACCGTAGTAAGCCAACTCAGCGGCGTTCGGATGGCCGTAAATGCCAAAGACGCCGCAGTAATGTTTGGGGTGGTCGGGTGATTGCATCGGGTGCGTGCGGGCGAGACTGAAGCGGAGGACCCGTGCATTGGCAAGGGGAGAAGTGCGCCAGAACGAAAACGCGGGCGTCCCGCACGCTGCGCGCGCGAATGACCCACAGCAGCCCGGAGAGCGCTCGAAAGAGAATCGAACTGTCGGCCACACCTCGGCTGCCCTCCGCCCGGTGAGCCGCGAACCGATCTGCAGCCGCGCCGCCCTGGGGCACACTTACTGAGCCGCCCGCCCGCGCCCCTCGGCCCCGGTGAATTTCTCCGTTCCCTCGTCCCGTCCATTATGCTCGAATTGAAACCTATGAAACGCCTGCTCCTCGCCCTCCTCACCCTCACCGCGCTCGCCTCCGCCCAAGCCGCCGCGCCCAAACCCCTCCGCGCCCTCGTCATCGCCGGCGGCTGCTGCCACGACTACGCACTCCAGCACGTCATCCTCAAGGAAGGCCTCGAGGCGCGCGCGCACATCGAGGTGGAGACCATCCATTCCCCCGACCGCTCCACCAAGGCCAAGTTCGAGAAGTATGAGAAGCCCGACTGGGCCAAAGGCTACGACGTCATCATCCACGACGAATGCTCCGCCGACGTGAAGGACCTCGACTACGTCAACAACATCCTCGCCGCCCACAAGGCCGGCGTCGCCGCCGTCAACCTCCACTGCGCCATGCACAGCTACCGCGTCGGCCAGTTCCGCGAACCCGTCCAGCCCGGCTCCCCCGACGCCCTCTGGTTCGACCTCCTCGGCCTCCAATCCACCGGCCACGGCCCGCAGGCACCCATCATCATCACCATCGTCAACAAGACCCACCCCGTCATGAAGGGCCTCGCCGACTGGACCACCGTCAACGAGGAACTCTACAACAATATCCGCGTCTTCCCCACGGCCATCCCCATGATGCGCGGCAAGCAAGTCCTCAAGCAGAAAGACGGGACCACCAGAGACGTCGAAGCCATCGTCACTTGGGGCAACCTCTACGGGAAGACCCGCGTGTTCAGCAGCACGCTGGGCCACAACAACGCCACCGTCGGCGACCCCCGCTACCTCGACATGGTCACCCGCGGCCTGCTCTGGAGCTGCGACAAGCTCAACGACACCTACCTCAAGCCCACCCCGAGCGACCCCGTCCCGCCCTCGGCCAAGCCCTTCCTCGAGAAGAAGTAAACACCCCTCCGCCAGTGCCCACGCCGCGCCCAGCGGATCCGTCCGCGTGCGCCACGTGCGCGGCCCACGCGCCGGCAACGGCACCACCCCAGACCGCACATACTTCCGTGCCGTCTTGGGATCCATCCCCGCTTGCATCGCACTCATAGTCAGGTTCCCTGCCCGTTTGAACTCGGTGACGAGGCGAGTCAGTTGTTGCTGGTTGATCATGCGCGAGCAACCTGCACCAGCGGGTTGCTAAACCGCCCGGCGAGTCCGCCAACGCCCTCCCCTCGACTAGGGAATTTTAGTTGTCGCCGAGGGGAAGGGTAATTGTCGTTTTACGACTCTTACTTGGCGGCGGGCTTCGCGGGGGGGGCGGGCTTGGTGACGGTGAGCTTGCTCTCGCGCTTGGGGTTGCCCCATTGGTCCACGCCGCGCACGACGAGCTCGTTCACGCCGGGGCTGAGGCCCACGTTGTTCAGCCGCCACTTCACGTCGTCCAGCCATTCGAGCTTGGCCCGGGGCTGGCCGTCGATGACGACGGTGTAGATGCCGAAGGGGGCTTGGCCTTCGAGGGTGAGGGAGTCGGCGTCCGTCGTGAGGGGCTGGCCGTTGTTCGTGGTGAGCTTGAATTCGAGCTTATACTTGTCGCCCATCTGCGCGAGGGCGTGGGGCTCCCGCGCGGCGAAGAAGCTGAGGAAGGGCTGGGCCGTGACGGCGTAAGCATTGCTGGCCTCTTCTTCTGCCCGGAGGTAGGCGTTCACCTTGGGGGAGTTCTTGGTGTAATTCTCCAGCAGCTCGACGAGGTAGTAGTAGAAGAGGCGGCGCGCGTAGGGCTTGTCCATCAGCCCCTGCACGTTGCCGCCCCAGTAGCCCTCCTGCTTTTTGGGGTCGAAGCCGCCGAAGGCGAAGTCGGCGTCCCAGAGGAAGCACATAAACTTCCCGTCGGTGGGCTTGCGGTAGAAGAAGCAGTTGTGGCTCGTGCCCATGCTGAAGGTGTCGGAGTCCTTGGCGTAGCCGCGGAGTGCCCAGTTCTTGAAGGTCATCTCGAGGTCGAGGTGGCGGCGCACGTCGGCCTCGGTGTAGCTGGTGCCGCCCATCGTGCGCAGCATGGCCATGAGGCCGGTGTAGTCGTCTTCGGCCTCTCGCGTGCGCTTGGACCAGACAATCTTGTAGTTGAGGGGGTTGTCGCCGTAGTTGAGGGAGAAGGTGCTGTTGCGCATGTTCGCTCCCTCCCCGCTGTCCTTGTAGAAGAACATGTAGGTGGTGCGATAGAGTTCGCCTTGCGTGCCGTCCTTGAAGATGCGGTTGAGGAAGTCGTTCCCGATGGGCTCGACGTCCTCGAACATGTTGACGGGGCCGCCGTTGATGAGGTGGCGCACCATCTCGCTCTCGTTCACCGGGTGGCCGAGTT
>SIBB01000065.1 GCA_009695395.1 Pedosphaera sp.
GTCGTGCTCGTCACGGTGGACGCGGTGGCCATCGGCGGCATCGGGCGAATCGGGAATGATTACCTCGGCAAGGTGCGCGCGGAGTTGCAGCGGGAGTTGGGCATCCCGCCCGCGAGCGTGCTGGTCAACGCCAGCCATTGCCACAGCGTCGTGCGCGCGGACACGGACGCGCTCACCGTGCAGGCGGTGAAGGAGGCGGTGAAGAACATGGTGCCGGTGCGTGCCGGGGCCGGGCGCGGGCGCGAGGACCGCATCATGGAGAACCGCCGGCTCAAGCTGAAGGACGGCAGTGAGCTGGACCTTCGCCGTGCTTACGCGACGCCGCGCGACGAGGACGTGGCCAGCGTCGGCCCCGTGGACGCGGAGATTGGCCTGCTGCGCCTCGACCGCGCGGATGGCCGGCCCTTCGCACTGGTTTACAACTTCGCCTGTCATCCCATTCACGGCGTGCCGGCGGGCGGGAACACGGCGGATTTCCCCGGCTTCGCCTCGAAGGTCATCGAGGAGAACTTCGGCGAGGGCGTGATGGCGTTCTTCGTGCAGGGCTGCGCGGGCGACATCAACCCGTCGCTCTACAAAGCCACGCAGCACCCGCACAACGCGGAGGCTTATGGAAACCTGCTTGGCTTGAGCGCGCTGCGCGCGGCGCGCGGCATCAAGACGGGCGACGCCAGCCCGCTGCGCGTCGTGCGCGAGGCGGTGTCGCTGCCGCGTGCGGCGGACTACGAGAAGCGCATCGCGGCGATTGAGGCGGAGCAGGCGCGGCTGTTGAAGTCGTTTCGCGGCACCAGCCTGAACTTCAAGGCGTTCCTCCCGCTGTTCCTCCAGCACAAGCTCTCGCCGGATTTCCCCAGCTACCACAACTACGGCTACCTCCACGAAAAGGCGCAGGGCCGCGACGCCTTGACGAAGCTCGACGCCGAGAACCGCGCGAACCTCGAAGCCTATGTGCAGAACATCCAGGCGATGGAGCGGCTCACGCATTTGCAGGTGAACCTCGCGCTGCTCAAGATGCATCAGGCCAAAGCCGTCGCCGCCGGGAACGCCGCGCTGGAGACCGAGATGTCCGGCCTGCGCGTGGGCGACTTCGTGATGGTGACGTTCCCCGGCGAGCTGACCGTGGAGCTGGGCCTCGCAGTGAAGAAGCGCGCGGCGGGCAAGTTCACCTTCGTCGCCGGCTACACCAACGGTTACCTCTTCTACCTACCCACCGAGGCGCAGCGGAAAAACACCGGCTACGCGCAGGAAGACTGCGATTGCCTTGTGGCACCGCAGTGGCGGAAGATTTTCGACGAGCGGACGGATGCGGTGCTGAAGAAGCTGAACGCGCCGTGAGTTGAATCCCTTGCGAAAGCCCGCCACCATCACCAGTCACGAGACGCCATGAACGACGACCTCACCGACCTGTATCAGGAAGTTATCCTGGAGCACGCGAAAAGCCCGCGGAACTTCAAGGTGCTGCCCGACGCCAACCGCGTCGCCCACGGCACCAACCCGCTCTGCGGCGACAACTACATCGTCTATCTCGTTATGGACGGCGATGTGGTGCGGGACGCGAGCTTCCAAGGCTCCGGGTGCGCCATCTCGAAGGCGTCGGCGTCGCTCCTCACCAGCACCATCAAGGGCAAGACGCGCGCGGAGGTGGAGGCGCTCTTCGGCAAGGTGCATGACATGGTCACCACCGGCCACGCGGACGAGAGCCTGGGCAAGCTCGCGGCGTTCGCGGGCGTGCATAAGTTCCCGGCGCGCGTAAAGTGTGCCATCCTCTCCTGGCACGCGGCCAAGGCGGCGGTGGCCGGCGACGTTGCGCCGGTCTCGACTGAGTGAGTTGTGATGACGACATTGATTTGCGATGAATAACCACGAGACAGTCACATTAACACGCGACGTCGAGGCAGCGGTCGTGCCGGTGGGCACGCCTGTCACGCTGCTCGCCGGCGAGACCGCCCACATCACCCAATCGCTCGGCGGCAGTTACACTGTCATCGTCAACGGCAACATGTTCCGCATCGAGGGCCGCAATGCCGATGCGCTCGGTTTGCAGCGTGAACCAACGCCTGCCGAGAAGGCCGGCAAGGCTTCCACGCGCGAGGAATTGGAGAAGCAGGCGTGGGCCCAGATGAAGACATGCTACGATCCGGAAATCCCGGTGAACGTCGTGGATCTCGGCCTCGTTTACGCCTGCGAGTTCGACTCGCTCGGTCAGGATAGTTATCGAGCCAATGTGAAGATGACCCTCACCGCGCCCGGTTGCGGCATGGGCCCGACGATTCAGCAGGACGTGCAGAACAAGCTCCTCTGCATCGAGGGCATTGATGAAGCCAATGTCGATCTCGTCTGGGAACCGCAGTGGAACCGGGACATGATGAGCGAGGCTGCAAAGCTTCAACTGGGATTGATGTGAGCCGATTCTTTAGCCACAGATGAAACACGGATTGACCACAGATAAGGAAAGCAGGGCGGGAGGAAGCGGCAGATCCGAAGCCGCCTCCATTCCACTCCTGCTGTCCTGCCCTCTCGATAAAGCCCCATCTGTGGCTAAACCTTGATTGCCATGCCTTCATCGACTCCAGACTGGGCCGCCCTCCGCGCTGATTTCCCGATTCTCGACCAACAAGTCCACGGGCATCCGCTCGTTTATCTCGACAACGCCGCCACGTCGCAGAAGCCGCGCGCCGTGCTCGGCACGCTCCGCCATTACTACGAGCGCGACAATGCGAACGTTCACCGCGGCATCCACGAACTGAGCAACCGCGCCACCAATGCCTTCGAAGCCGCCCGTGAATGCGCCGCGAAATTCATCAACGCCCGCAGCAGCGAGGAAATCATCTTCACCCGCGGCACCACCGAGGGGATCAACCTCGTGGCGAATGCGTGGGGCGGGAAGTTTCTCAAGGCCGGCGACGTCATCCTGCTCACGGAGATGGAGCATCACAGCAACATCGTGCCGTGGCAGCTCCTCGCCGAGCGCAGCGGTGCGAAGCTCCGCTACGTCCCCATCACCGGCGACGAGGGGTTGCTCGATCTGGCGAAACTCGATTCGCTCCTCACGCACGAGGTGAAGCTGCTCGCGCTGACGCACATCTCGAACACGCTCGGCACGGTGAACCCCGTGGCCGAACTCTGCGCGAAGGCCCGCACGCTCGGCATCGTGTCGCTCGTGGACGCCGCGCAAAGCGTCGGCCATCTGCCGGTGGATGTGCAGGCAATCGGATGCGATTTCCTCGCGTTCTCCGGCCACAAGATTTGCGGGCCCACCGGCATCGGCGTGTTGTATGCCCGCGCCGAGCGCCTTGCCGACATGCCGCCTTATCAGGGCGGCGGCGAGATGATCGTGACGGTGGATTTCCACAAGACCACTTACAAGCAGGCCGCGCACCGGTTCGAGGCCGGCACGCCGAACATCTCCGGCGCCATCGGCCTGCACGCCGCGATGGATTATCTCGACGCCGCCGGCCGCGACAAGATCTTCGCGCACGACCAGGCCCTCGCGCAGTACGCGTACGAGCGGTTAGTGGAGTTCAGGAACATCCGGATCTTCGGGCCGAAGACCGGCCGCGCCGGTCTCGTGAGTTTCCTGCTGAAGGACGTGCACGCGCACGATCTCGTGACCGTGGCCGATCAGTACGGCGTGGCGTTGCGGGGCGGCCACCATTGCAATCAGCCGCTCATGAAGAAGCTCGGCGTCGAATCCACCGCGCGCGCCAGCTTCTACTTTTACAACACGAAATCCGAAGTGGACCGGTTCATCGAGGTGTTGCAGGAAATTCAGAAGTTCTTCGGAGCTTGAACGGCGGGCGCACTTCCAATCAGTGCAGTTACTCCGGCCAGCGGCCCCAGCAGGCGAGTTGCGCCTCCCGATCGGGCAGGGCTTCGTAATCGGGGTTGTTCAAGAATCGCAGCGGGTAGCCCGGTTCCAGCACCAGCACGGTCACCACTTCTTCCGCGACCGAAAAGACCGCGCGCCATCCGCCGCAGCCGATGGTAAACAGCGCGGCGCCGCGGCGCCGGATGCGGCGGGTGCGATGGGGCGATGGGTCAATGGCGAGCAGTTCAATCAGGCGCGGGCGGAAATCAATTTTCCAGTTTTCAAACAACCACTCCGCCTGTGTCACGGCCAACGCCGCGAACCGCACCGCGAACTTCGGCGGCCCTCTCAGTGCGGATTCGACCTCCTCCATCCAGCCGTTATCCGCCTCGGGAAAGGCATCGTAGGCGGCGATGTAGGGTTTGATGTCGAAGATGGGCGTGCCATCCACCAGATCACACGGGCCGAGCAGGAGCCGGCGGCCTTCGATTCCGAGCAATTGCACCGGCGTGAGGCCGAGCGGATTGGGGCGATGGGGCGAGCGTGTGGCGAAGAGGCCGCGGCGCTGCGCCGGCCCGCGAGGCGGCAATACGAGTGGGCGCCACGACTCGTTGCGATGAAACCACCAAAGGAGCCAGACGCGCGAAAATCCGGCGAGATCCTGCAATGCCTGCTGGTAGCCCGGCTCCGGCAACAGCTCCAAGACGTTTTGCTCCGGCTGCGCCTCGGCGGGCTGGTGCAGCGCCTGAAACTTCACCTGCTTGTGCGTGGTGATGAAGCCAATGGGATGGAGTGTGAGCGATGGTTGCAAGCGACGATTTCTTCCAAGCCAGTCAATGACCGCGCGACAATCCATCCAAGCCACCGCTCACGCAAGCTTTGACCTCTCCGTCCCTCGAGGAGAGATCGAGTGCTGAAGGCTCGGGCTGGCTTGTGCGGGTCGTGGGCTTGGTGGTTTTGGTTCACGAGGGGAGAGAATCCGTTCCGGTTGAGTTGAGAAAACCGTGTCTATCGGCGTCCATCCATGGTTACATCAAGGCGTGATTTTGAGCGAAACCATTTCATCCGGGAGCCCGATGCGCGACGTGCTGGCCGCCTATCCCGGCGCGCAACGCGCGCTCTTCCGCAAATATCATGTCGGCGGCTGTTCGAGTTGCGGCTTCCAGCAGGAGGAGACGCTTGAGCAGGTCTGCGAACGCAACAATCACCTCGTCGTCTCCGAAGTGCTGGCGCACATCCAATCCAGCCACGAGCAGGACAAGCAGATTCTCATCGAGCCGAAGGAGCTTGCCGCGTTGCGCCAGCATCAGCCCGCGGTGAAGCTGCTCGACATCCGCTCGCGTGAGGAACACGAGGCCGCGCGCATCGAGGGTGCGGTTTTCTTCACGCAGGAGCTGATGCACGAAGCCATGGGTCGTTGGCCGAAGGACGAGCTGTTCGTCCTCTTGGATCATCAAGGGAAGAAGTCGCTCGACGCCGCCGCTTATTTCCTCGGCCACGGTTTGACGCATGTCCGCGCCCTGCGCGGCGGGATGGATGCTTGGTCGCAGGAGGTGGATGATAAAATCCCGCGCTACCGTTTGGAGTGACCGACGCGCGCGCGATTGAAGGCAGCTTTTATGGACGCTGATTTGCAGAAGAAAATCACCGAGGCACTGCGCGATCCGAAGAACCTCGGCGAGATGGCCGACGCCGATTCCATCGGCACCGTCGGCAATTCCGACTGCGGCGAGATGCTGCGGATGTGGGTGAAGTTCAAGGAGCAGAACGGCCGCAAGGTGATCGACCGCGCCACGTTCCAATCCTTCGGCTGCGAGACGGCCATCGCCGTGGCCAGCCTCGCCACCGAACTGATCCGCGGCAAGACAGCCGAGGAGGCCCTCGCGCTCAAGACCGAGGAGCTCGCCGGCGAACTGGGTCCGCTGCCGCCGATGAAGATCCATTGCGCACAGCTCGTGGAGGGCGCTCTCCGTTCCGCGCTCGATCCCGCCAACACCACGCAAAGCGCGCCGGCCGCGGTTGCGCCCGCTCCCGTTGCAGTGGGCGTCAAAACGAGTGGCAATCTTGTGGACAGCCTCAATCCACAGCCCAAACCGGGCGGAGTGAAGCTCGTTTTCCTCGATCCGAAAAAGCCAGGAAACTGACCCGAACCATCGCGGCGTTTCTCAACCCGCGATCTTCTTATACGGCTCGCCCTCGTTCAGGGTCGGGCGCTCAGGACGGCCCTTGTGCTTATACACGAGGCCCATGTTGTCGAGGCCGAGCAGCCAGAGGATGGTGGCGTGTAAATCATGCACGTGCAGGCGGTCTTTCACGGCGTGCAATCCCACCTCGTCGGTCTCGCCGATCACCTGACCGCCTTTCACGCCGCCGCCGGCCATCCACATGGTGAACCCAGTCGGGTTGTGGTCCCGTCCATCGCCCTTCTCGCTCATCGGCGTGCGGCCGAACTCGCCGCCCCAGACGACGAGCGTCGAGTCGAGCAGCCCGCGTGATTTCAGATCGCGCAGCAGGCCGGCCACAGGCAAATCCATCGCGCGGCAAAGCTCGGTGTGGTTCTTCTCGATATTCGCGTGCGCATCCCATTTGCTGCCGGCACCGTGATAAAGCTGCACGAAACGCACGCCGCGCTCGACCATCCGGCGCGAGAGCAGGCAGAGCCGGCCCATCGTGGCCGTCTCTTTCTGGTCGAGGCCGTAAAGTTTCTGGGTCGCCTCGGTTTCCTTTGAGAGATCCACGGACTCGGGGGCGGTGGCCTGCATGCGGAAGGCGAGTTCGTAGCCGGCGATGCGCGCCTCGAGTTCGCTCTGCTCGGGATGCGCGGCGGCGAAGTCGCGGTTGAGTTGGTTGAGGAAGTCGAGCTTGCCGCGCTGCTGGGCCTCGGTGACGCCCTCGGGCGTGCGGAGGTTCGGGATCGGCTCGTTGCCGCCCTGCAACCGGATGCCCTGATACAGTGCGGGCATGAAACCGGCGCCCCAATTGCGCGGGCCGTTCACGACGCTGGATTGATTATCCTGCATCACGACGAACGCGGGCAAATCCGTGTTCTCCGTACCGAGACCGTAGCTGGCCCACGCGCCGAGGCTCGGCCGGCCGCCAAGGATTGAGCCGGTGTTCATCTGGCAGACGCCGGCGGAATGGTTGATGCCGTCGGCCCAGCAGGAACGGATCACCGCGAGGTCGTCTGTGAGTTGAGCGGTGTGCGGCAACCAATCGCTCACCCACGTGCCGCTTTGTCCGTGCCGCTTCCACTCGCGCTTGTCGGCGAGGATCGGCGAATTGAATTCGCCCATTGCGGTGATGACTTTGCCGAAGCTCGGCGGAATCGGTTTGCCGGCGAGTTTCTTCAATGCCGGCTTCGGATCGAACAGATCCATGTGGCTCGGCCCGCCTTCCATGAAGAGGAAAATCACGTTCTTCGCGCGCGGGGCGAAGTGCGGCCTGCGCGCTGCCAGTGGCGAAATCACTTTGCCTGCCGGTGCGGTCGCGGCTGCGGCGGTTTGCTGCGCGAGCAGGTAATTCAAAGCCAGCGCGCCGAAACCCGCACCGCTGCGTTGCAGGAACTCGCGGCGTGAGCGGGCGAAATCGGTGCGGTGACAGCGCGGATCGTTCATCGAAGTTTCAAGTATCCGACTTCGGCGCCTGGCTTTCGGCGTTCGCCAGCTTTTGCTGGAGATTCTGCCACAGCACCAGCGCGAGGCCGAAGATGTTGATGAGCGTGCTGACGGCGACGAGGAGCATCATCGCGCTGATCAGTTGGGTGGGATTGAAATTCGGTCGCGTGAGCGCCCAGGCGCCACCGACGAAGACCGTGCCGCTGAGGAAATGGCTAGCGATCACCGCTCGTCGTTCCATCAGACGTGCGGCGGCGAAGATCAACGCCATCCACGCCATCAGCGAGAGCAGCAGCGCGGCCAAGAGAAGCCAAGCGATGGTCTGCTGCTCCGATGTCAGGTCCAGTTCGCGCATCTTGCCCGGCGCGGTGAAGGCGGCGAGGAGGATTATCGCGAGCGGCGCCAGCGACATCAGCCAGGCTTTCGCGAGCGGATTGGCCAAAGCCGACTTGCGCGGTTTGGTGAGGAAGGATTGGGTTTCGTCGCTCATAGGGTTATTCCACGTACAGGAATTCGTTTGAGTTTAACAACGCGTGACAGAAATCGGCCAACGCGGCCCGGCGCGTGTCCACGCCGGTTTCGGCTGCCGCCGGGCCGGCTTGGATATCCAGCCCGTGTCCGCTGCTATCGCGGAGCACATCGGGCTTCGCCTCGAATTGCCAGTAGCCGGCGGTGGCCTTGTTGACGGCTTCGTTGGTGAAGAGCAGATGCTCCACATCGAGCGCGCCGCGTGAGAGACGCACGTCATCCACCAACCCGTCGAAGTGGCTGCCTTTGGTGCCGCGCATGCCGATGGTGAACGGCAGCTTGTTGTCGAAGCCGCTGGCGAGTTGGTGCGCCACCTTCGCCACGAGCAACGGCTCGTCGTCGTTCGAGAGGTCCTTCACATAAAACGTCACCTCGCCCGGCTTGCCGTCGCGCGCGAGCCTCACTGCAGCCGCGAGGTAATAGGGCTTGTTCAACTGGATGTGTTGATCGGAGAAGATCGCTTCCTCGCCGAACGTGCCGTTCGCTTTTTTGCCGGCACATTGCAACACGAGCGTTTGCGGTTTGCGGCGCGATTGCCGGCCAGTGATGCCGAAGGACCAGCCCGGTTCGCGCACGTCGCCGTTCCACTTCGCCGCCAGCGTACGCACCGCGCCGCTGTCGAAAACCGAGCGGAGCAGCACGAAGGATTCGATGGTGAAATCTTCCGCACCCGGCAAGCCCGCGGCGTGCGGCACAACGAAACGCCGCTGCGGACCATCCGGCACGATCACCGCGGCCTGGCCGTCGCGGTGCGGCAATTTGTCGTGCAGGAAAGCCGCCTGCGCCGATCCGGCGAGCGCAGGACTGATGCGCGCGGGCTGCGCGGCGAGGAACTTCACGGCGAGATCGCGCTGCGTGGCGGTCGGCGCGCGGCCGAGGGCGGTCTGGTAGGCGCGTTCGACGAGTTGCGCGTCGGTGGCGTTCGCGCCGCTTTCTTTCCAGACGTGGCTCGCGAAGGATTTGGCGCGGTGCAGCATGAACTGGCTGTTGATGAGCATCAGCGACTGCACCGGCGTGGTCGTCGTGTCGCGCGAAGCGGCGCTTTGGAACCACAGCGGCGCATCGAACACGTCGAGCAACGGATCGCGCGTGTTGCGCAGTATCTTGGTGTAAACGCTGCGGTGCGGCTCGCTCGCGTTCACCGCCGGACCGCCGGCTGGGGGCTTGAGTTCGCCGCTGATGCTGAAGACCGCGTCGCGGATCTGCTCGGCGTCGAGCCGGCGCGTGGTGGCGCGGGCGTAGAATTTGTTCTCCGGATCCTTTCCGTCGCGCGGCGCGGCGGCGGCCTCGCGGTAGGTGGCGCTGGTGACGATGAGCCGGTGGAGTTTCTTGAGACTCCAACCGTTCTCGACGAACCAGCCGGCGAGCCAGTCGAGCAACTCGGGGTGCGTGGGCGCTTCGCCGAGCTTGCCGAAGTCGCTCGCGTTCGCCGCGAGGCCTCGGCCGAAGTGCTGTTGCCAGACGCGGTTCACGATCACGCGCGCGGTGAGCGGATTGTCCGGGCGCGTGAGCCAGCGGGCGAGTGCAGCACGGTGGCCGGTGGATTCAGGGTTGCCGGGCAACGGCGGGATGACGGCGGGTTTCTCGTCGAGAACCGTCGGGAAACCGGGCGCAACCGGGTCGTTGCCTTTCTTCGGGATGAACACCGACGGGGCGGTGCGGCCAACGTCGCTCACGGCGAGCGCAACGGGCAGCGGCGTCGGGCAAAGCCCGTCGTGCTTGGCGAGCTGCTTGCGCAGCGCGAGCACCTTCTCCTTGTCCTCGCCCTTCAACTTGCGGTCGAGCCGCGCGTATTCGTAATCCACCTGTCGGTAGGCCAGCTCGGCGAGTTGGTGCTCGATCGGCGTGCGCGCATCCACCGGCTTGAGGATCATCGCCTGAATGTCTTCGGGGAATTTCCCGATGGCATCCTTCGTGACGGCGAGGCGGTACTTCGATTCGATGGCGTTGATCTCTGTGCGCAGGCTGGCGGTTTTATTTTCCCATTCGGCGAGCTTGATGGCGTGCGCGCGTTTCTCCGCGTCAGTTGCGGCCACGAGATCTTCGCGCGGCAGGATGGGCGCGAGAAATGCCTGTAACCGGAAGTAATCCTTTTGGAGAATCGGATCGAACTTGTGGTCGTGGCAACGGGCGCATTGGAGGCCAAGCCCGAGGAAGACATCGGCCGTGGTGTCGGTGATGTCGTTGAGGATGGTTGTCCACTGTCCGCGCACGTCGCGCTGGTTGTATTCGTAAATCCAGTGGCGCAGATAACCGGTGGCGGTGAGCGCGGCGGGGTCGCCAGGGAAAAGTTCGTCGCCCGCGAGTTGCTCCTGCACGAACCGATCGTACGGCTTGTCGTCGTTGAATGACTGGATGACGTAATCGCGGTAACGCCACGCCTGCGGCCGGAAATCATCGATGCGATAGCCGTCCGAATCGGCGTAGCGCACGAGATCGAGCCAGTGGCGCGCCCAACGTTCACCGTGGCGCGGACTGGCGAGCAGTCGGTCCGCGAGCTTCTCGTACGCGTCGGCAGATTTGTCATTCACGAACGCCGCCACCTCCGCTGGCGTGGGCGGCAGGCCGACGAGATCGAACGAGAGCCGGCGGATCAACGCCGCGCGGGCTGCTTCCGGCGCGGGCTTCAACCCTTCCTTTTCAATCCGCGCGAGGATGAACCGGTCGATGGTGTTGCGCGACCAAGAGGCATCCTCCGGTTTCGGCACGGTGGCCTTGCGCACCGGCTGGAAGGCCCACCACGCGCGGTTTTCGTCCGTGATCTCGCCCGTGCGTTTGGCAGGCCCGTTGGGTAGATTGGAAGCCGTTGCGGGCATCGTCGCGCCGGACTTGATCCATTGCTCGATGGAGGAAATCTGCGCGGCCGTGAGCCGGCCTTTCGGTGGCATCTTCAGCTCGCCGCTTTGCCGCACGGCTTCGAGTAGCAGGCTTTTCTCGGGCTGGCCGGGGACGATGGCCGGCCCCGTCTCGCCGCCCTTGAGAATGGCGCCGGGCGAATCGAGCGCGAGACCGCCCTTGAATTTATTCTCCGCGTGACTGTGGCACTTGAAACAATTCTCGGCGAGGATGGGGCGGATGGTCTTCTCGAAAAGCGCGACGTCGGATGCGGCTGCCGACATGCGGCCGGCGGCGAGCATCGTGACGAAACAAATGACAACGCGGTGCTTCATTGCAGTAGTCATTTTCCTAGCACGCCCTGTCGCGTTGCGGAAGGCTATTTCCCCGATGATTTTGAGGAACACGCGCGGGCGCTAACGATGGAAACACGGGCGCGACGCAACTGTGGAACTATCACCAAGTCCCCCTTGCCAGCGCGTGCCGTTTCTTGTCAGCTAGTCGCCATGCAAGCTCAGCCTTCATCCGATTCGTTTTCGCCCGCGTTCAATTCCATCGAGCCGCCTGTCCGCGATGGTCTCACGCGACGTGACGCGTTGCGTTCGGCCTTCGCCGCCGCGGGCGCCGCTGCGTTCGTCAGTAACACTTCCGCTGCGCAGCCTGCTGCACAGCCCGCCACGAAACCCGACGCGCGCCGCGCTTCCCCGAAGCGCTATGCGATGAAGAAGTCCATCAACCTCTGGGCCTTCCCCTACCCCGACCGCATGAATTTGCGCGAGTGCCTCCAGCTCGCGAAGGACGCGGGCTTCGACGGCATCGAGCTGAACTACGACCTCGACAACGACCTCTCGCCCAAGGCCACCGC
>SIBB01000066.1 GCA_009695395.1 Pedosphaera sp.
GTTGGCGGTCTGCTTGATGATGGCGCGCGGGTTGCAGCCGACAAATGAGTAGCGGCCCAGATGCTCACCACCCTCGACGGACTCGAACAGGAATGACTCGCCCTGCCCGCGAATTTTTTTGTAGGCAGAGAGAGGGGTCTCGAAGTCCGCGAGGATGCGGCGAGAGACAGGGATGAGGTTCCCCTGCGTCGCGAGCTTCAGGAAGTCATCAAGCTTCGGCGAATACATAACGTGCCGGAGAACCTACCCGAAACCGGACGCGAGGCGGAAGCATCAAGCTGCGCATCAAGCTGCGCTCGACTTCACCCCACCTCCACTCCACGCTCCGGCGCCGTGAAACAGACGATTGTCACCTTGGATTTGGAAGGCGTGCTCGTGCCGGAAATCTGGATCGCCGTCGCCGAGAAGACCGGCATCTCCGACCTGCGCCGCACTACGCGCGACGAGCCGGACTACGACAAGCTGATGCGCTCCCGCATCGCCATTCTCGACCATCACGGCATCAAGCTCTCCGACATCCAAGCCGTCATCGGCACGCTTTCGCCGCTGCCGGGCGGCAAGGAGTTCCTCGACGAGTTACGCGCGCTCACGCAGGTCATCATCTTGAGCGACACCTTCGAGCAGTTTGCGCAGCCGCTCATGCGCCAGCTCGGCTGGCCCGCGCTCTTCTGCCATCGGCTGCTCGTGGAGAACGACCGCATCACCGGCTACACGCTCCGCATGGCGGACCAGAAGCGCGAGTCCGTCCGCGCGCTGCAACACCTCAACTACCGAGTGCTCGCCGCCGGGGATTCCTACAACGACACCTCGATGTTGCTGCAAGCGGAACGGGGCTTCCTCCTTCACGCGCCGGACAATGTGAAGCGCGAGTTCCCGCAGTTCCCCGCGCTGGAGACGCACGCGGACTTGCTGGCGCGGCTGAAGGCGGAGCTTTGAAGAAGTAATTGGTGATTTGCAATTGGTCGGCCGCAACCTTCGCCTCCATCACGCGACACAAACAAACTGGCCTGACCCCGTGGCCGCTGGCAAACTCGCAGGATATCGCTCCATGAAAACTCGCTTCGCCCTCGTCCTCCTCGCCGCCTTCCTCTCCCTCTCCTCGCGTGCCGCCGAACTCACGGTGCCGGACAACGTCACCTTCGAGCGCGACGTGGAATACGCCAACGCCGGCGGTGCGAAACTCCAGCTCAACCTCGCGCGGCCCAAGGGCGCCAAGGGACCGCTCCCCGCTGTGCTGTGCGTTCACGGCGGCGGATTCCGCGCGGGCAGCCGCGAGGGCTACAACAAACTTTGCCTCACGCTCGCGCAGCGCGGCTTCGTCGCGGCCACCATCAGCTATCGCCTTGCGCCGGCGCACCAGTTTCCCGCCGCCGTCCACGACACGAAGGCCGCCGTGCGATGGCTCCGCGCGAACGCGGCGAGGCTCGGCATTGACCCAGCGCGCATCGGCGTGACGGGCGGCTCGGCGGGCGGGCATCTCGCGCAGTTCCTCGGCGTGACGGCGGGCGTGAAGGAGTTCGAGGGCGCGGACAACCCGGGCTTCTCCAGCGCCGTGACTTGCGTGGTGAACGTGTATGGCCCGAGCGACTTCACTAAGTCCTACGGCAAGAGCGTGGACGCGCACGTCGTGCTGCCGATGTGGCTCGGCGGCGATGTGGACACCGCGCGCGCCAAGCACATCCAATCCAGCCCGCTGAACTGGGTCACGCCCAGTGCCGCGCCCACGCTCATCATCCACGGCACCGAGGATAAATACGTCGCCTACGAACAGGCGCTGTGGATGCGCGACCGCCTCACGGCCTGCGGCGTGCCGGTGGAGTTGCTGACGCTGGAAGGCGCGGGCCACGGCTTTAAGGGCGCGGACGCGGAGAAGTCCGAGGCGGCGCTCCTCGCCTACTTCGAGCAGCGGCTCAAGAAGTGACGGATTTGCGGATTGACGGTCTCTTGCTCGCCGATACGATGCGCGGCCTTGTCGGTCTGAAATCGAACCTTAACGAACACGAAACCTATGGCAGTGAAAGTTGCAATCAACGGATTTGGCCGCATCGGCCGCTTGGTCTTCCGCGCGATGGTCGACCAGGGGCTCGTCGGCAAGGAAGTCGAAGTCGTCGCGGTCGGTGACATCGTCCCCGCCGACAACCTCGCTTACCTCCTCAAATACGACTCCACCCAGGGCCGCTTCGCTGGCACGGTCAGCTCGAAGAAGTCCGCCGCCGACAAACTTGAAGACGACATCCTCATCGTGAACGGCGCGGAGATTCGGGTCGTTTCCGCGAAGTCCCCCGCCGAGCTGCCTTGGAAGGCGCTGGGCGTGGACATCGTCATCGAGTCCACCGGCCTCTTCACCGAGGCGGAGAAGGCCAAGGGCCACATCGTCGCCGGCGCGAAGAAGGTCATCATCTCCGCCCCCGCCAAGAACGAGGACATCACCATCGTCATGGGCGTGAACCACGAGAAGTATGATGCCGCCACTCACCACATCATCTCCAACGCGAGCTGCACCACGAACTGCCTCGCGCCCGTCGTTCACGTCCTCCTCAAGGAAGGCTTCGGCATCGAGGAAGGCCTGATGACCACCATCCACGCCTACACCGCCACGCAAAAGACCGTGGACGGCCCGAGCAAGAAGGACTGGAAGGGCGGACGCAGCGCGGCCATCAACATCATCCCCAGCACCACCGGCGCTGCCAAGGCCACGGCGCTCGTCTGCCCCGAGGTGAAGGGCAAGCTCACCGGCATGGCGTTCCGCGTGCCCGTGCCGACCGTCTCCGTGGTGGACCTCACCGTCCGCACGGTGAAGGAGACTTCGCTCAAGGAGATCAACGCCGCGATGAAGAAAGCCAGCGAGACCTACCTCAAGGGCATCCTCGACTACACCAGCGACGAGGTCGTCAGCGGCGATTTCATCCACGACAAGAACAGCTCCATCTACGACTCCACCTCGGGCGTCGAGCTGAACAGCCGCTTCTACAAGCTCGTGAGCTGGTATGACAACGAGTGGGGCTACAGCAACCGCGTGGGCGACCTGCTCAAGCTCATCATCAGCAAGGGCCTGTAAGTCCGGCTCAAAACGAATTCAGCGAATTCGGCGTTCCGGAAACGGGACGCCGTTTTGCTGCGTTGGCTCAATGCTTGAACCGGAACTCCGCCGAGGTGAGCAGTCCCCACGCGAGGTCTTGCACGACGCCGGGTTTGTCCTTCTCGCGGGCGGCGAGCTGCTTCTGCACCGCGATGACCTCGGCTTCGGTGGGCAGGCGGGTGAGCGTGCTCAAGTAGAGTTCCTCCGTGATTGCACGGGCGTCGATGAGTTTGCCGAGGCGGGCGCTCAAATTCTCGGCGGACGGAGCGAGCCAGCTCCGCATCGTGCCGCCGTTGTTGAGGAAGAGCGCTTGGTCGGCCGTGGCAAAGAAGGCGTCCTGCGGCTCGCCCGCCCCGGCTCCGAACAGCGGCGCGAAGCCCGCCGCGACGCCCTTGAGCTTGTCCCACGCGTATTGCTCCGCCGCTTTCCCACGCTCGGTGAGCCGCGCGGCGGTGGTCTTGTTCGCGTCCGTTGGCGGGCTTTTCTTGTCGAACTCCACTCCGCCGGCGAGCTCATGCGCGTCCACCACTCCCGCCGCACGCATCATGCTCCACGCAAGCTGCTCCGGCGTGAGCGCGGCGAACGCCCCGACGGCGAAGGACTTTTCCAGCGTGGCTGTGAGCTTGTCTGTCGCGGTCTTCAGCGCCTTCGGATCCGTGTGCAGCGCCTCCAACTCGGCGAGGGCGCGCGCCGTCTCCAACTGCCGCTCGACGTGCTTGGCCGCAGTCTTCACGTCCTGCCAGCGGATCGTCGCGGCGATTGACTCCGCGTCGAGCGCGAGCATCGCGGAGTCGGCTGCCGCCCAGCGGTCGCGCAACGGCGACCCGGTCGCCTCGACGGGGGCGAGCTTCTCGCGCATCGGTTTGGCGGCGGTGTCCTTCGTGGTCACATCCTTCGCGGCGGCCTCGATTTCCTTGTTCAACTCGGTGACACGCACCTTGAGTTTGTCGACGCTGGCGGTGATTTCCTTGTCGGCGGGAAGTTTGTTAAGCGCCTCATCCAGCTTTGCCTGCGCTTCCTGGACGGACTTCAACGCGTCGCGCTTCCGACCTAGCTCGCGCTCGGCATCACGATGCGCGGCGATGGCGGGGTCGCACACCTTGCGCACCTCGGCGATGGCGGCGTTCGTCTTCGCGAGTTCCTCCACGAGGGGCTGCATCGCCTTGCGCTGCGCTGTGAGGCGCTCCTGCACTTGCTTCACTGTTGATTCGGCAGCGGCGATGTCATTGGTGAACTGCCGCTGCTGCGTTGTGAGCAAGGGAATCCATGTCGCCGCCAGGCCGCGCGGCGAGCGAATGCTGGGGGGCAGCTCGAAGCTGCGTCCGTAAACCCGTGTCCGCGCCAGCTCGCGCAGGAACGCGCGCGTGTCGTATCCGCTGGCGGCGAACTCGGTTGCGAGCAGGTCGAGCAACGCGGGGTAGGCGGCGGGATTCTGCGAATGGACTTCATCCATCGGCGTGACCAGCGGACGGCCCATCAGCAAGGCCCAGAGGCGGTTCACGATGTTGCGGTTGAAGGCGCGGTTGTTCGACTCGGTGGCCGCCTTCGCCAGTTCGGTGCGACGGTTGAACTTCGGCATGGGGCGGAGGTTCTTGTCCTTCGCGTCGGGCGGGACGGCGTATTCCGTGAAGCGCGGGAAGGCCGGCTCCGTGAGTTGCGCACCGCCGGGCAGGCGCGGACGCGTCGCGCCGGATTCCTTCGTGAACACGGAGGAGAAACTCACGTCACCCTCGGCCCGCTCCGCGACGAAGGCTTTCTTGTCGCGGTCGCGCGTGAAGAGGTAGGTGCGGTTGAAGAAGGCGAAGAGGCCGTGGTAATCGCGCTGCAAGTAGTCGGCGACGTTCGGGTGGTCGTGGCATTGCGCGCAGGCGAGGTTCATGCCGAAGAAGATGCGGCCCGTGTCGCGCGTGAGCAGCGTCGGGTCCGCCTCGCGGTCGAGGTGGAAACGCGCGGCCACACGGGTCGCCTCGTCCGCACCGTCGGCGGCGAGGATTTCGCGGGCGAGGAGGTGCCACGGCTGGTTCGTCGCGCAGGAGTTGAAGAGGAACTGCTGCCAGCCCGCAACATCGACGTGCTTCTGCACGCGGCGCTCCATGAGCGTGAGGTCGAAGAAGGTCGCGAGATGCCGCGCGTGCTGCGGCGTGCCGAGGAGTGCGTCCACGAGGCGGGCGCGCTTGTCGGGCGCAGGGTCGGCGAAGAACGCGCGGGCCTCGGCAGCCGTCGGAATCATCCCGGTGAGGTCGAGGTGCGCGCGGCGGAGGAAGTCCGCATCGCTGGCCGGTGGCGTCAGCGGGCCGGCGAACTCAGACTCGATGAGCGCATCAATGCGCTCGTGCAGCGGCACGGGCGCGGCGGTTTTGTTTGCAGCCGACACCTCACCCATGCCGAACCAGCAGGCTGCGGAGAGGAAGCCCGACCAGACGACGCGACGGAGCAAGATGCGGATGGTGGTTCGGTGCATCACAGCGAGACAGTGGCGACGGATTTTAGAGGCGAGGCTGCGAAGGGCTATTCACGCGGGACTCCGTTAGCAAAAACGCAGCGCAGCGACAATCCGCCGACCCGCTACTTCACCCCGATGGCGTAGAGCGACGCGTAGCCGCGCAGGTAGAGGCGGCCACCGGAGATTGCGGGCGACGCTGTGAACTGGTCGGAGAGCTTGTTCTTGCCGAGGATTTCCAGCGTCTCGCCGGGCTTCACGATGGTGAACGTGCCGTCCTTCGCGGTCAGGATGAGCTTCCCCTCCGCCATCACCGGCGAGGCGCGGTAGGTCTGCGCGTGGAAGCGATCGGAGAAGAATTGTTTCCCCGTCTTCGCGTCGATGCAGGTGAGCACGCCGTTCTCGCGGCAGAGGAAGACGCGGCCACCGAACACCACCGGCGAGGGCACGTCCGGCGTGCCGCTGGCAACGCGCCACGCCTCGCCCGTGCCGCCCGCACTGATGACGCCGCTCGCGTCCGGCGACACGGCGACGACTGCGCCGTTCTTCGCCGTAGGGATGATGATGAGGTCCGCGACCGCGACGGGCGAGGTGACGAAGCGCAGTGTGGTGTTGTAGCGGTCCTTCGGATTGAGGTCGCCGAGGCGCCAGACTTCTTTGCCGTCGGCGAGATTGTGCGCGATGGCGTAATCGTTGCCGTGCGTGATGAGGCGTGCGTCCTTGCCGCGCACCCAAAGGCAGGGCGTGGCGTAGGAGTTGAGGCACTCGGCCTTGCCGTCGCTGGGGCGGTTGACCTTCCAAACTTCCTTGCCGGTCGCGGCGTCGAGCGCGACGACGAGCTGGGCGCGCGGGTGGATGAACTGGAGGTAGAGCCGCCCGTCATGCAGCACCGGCGTGCTGTGCATGCCGAAGTCGTAGCTGAACTTGCCGTAGCTCTCCTGCAAGTTGAGCCGCCAGATTTCCTTGCCGCTGAAGTCGAACGCCGCGAAGTCGCCGGTGCCCACGAGGCCGAAGACGAGTTTGCCATCCGTGCAGGGCGAGGGCGACGCGCTGTTGCCCTCGCCGCCGCGCGCTTTCGAGCTACCTTCACCGAGCTTTTGTTTCCAGAGTAGTTTGCCGTCGGTCCCGAGGCAGAGGAGCACCAAGTCGTTGGCGTCCTCGCTCGTGAGAAAGATGCGGTCGCCCCAGACGGCGGGCGTGCCCGCACCCATGCCGGGCAGGGCGGCCTTCCACAGCACGTTCTTCGTGTCGCTCCACTCGGTAGGGATGTTGGACTCGCGGCTGACGGCGTCGTGGTGCGCGCCGCGCCACTGGGGCCAGTTTTCGGCGCGGCAAACGGTGGCAGTGAGCAGCAGGGCGATGGCGGCGGGGAGCAGGCTGAGTTTCATGAGCGAGTTTATGACGGAGTTGGGAATGGGCAGCTTCAGCGGAGCGCTCGCGAGGAACGGAGCCGGGTCACAGTGACAGCAGCAGCTTCTTGATTTCCTTCAGCACGGCGAGCGGCTCGGTCTTCATCAGGCGCGGGAACTTGCCGCCCAACTGAATGAAATCCCCGCGTCGGTGGAGCATCAGTTTGTCGCCCTTGGTCTCGATGGCGTCGAGGCCGCGTTCACCGGCGAGCAGTCGGAGTTCCGTGGCCACCAGCAGCAGCTCCACGGGCTTCGGCCACTTCCCATAACGGTCGCGCAACTCCTTGCCCAGCGCGTCCACGTCCGCCTTGGTCTCCGCCTGTGCCAGCTTGCGATACGCCTCGATGCGATGCTGCGGCTCGGGAATGAACTTGGGTGGCAGGAAAGCGCCGGTCGGGGGAATTGCCGATTGCCGATTGCCGATTGCCGATTCTTCATCCCGCGCCCGCGACGGTTGCACCCACACATCCGTGTCACGCGGGACCGAGATAGACCCCTGCGAACGCCTTTCATGTCCCTGCTCATCTGCCTTTCCTCCTGACTCCTGCCTCCTGCCTCCTGCCCCCGCCTCCTCCACCGCATGGAGCTTCAGAAAATCCAGTCGCAGCGCAGCGTTCGTCCGCTGCTTCACCCTCTCTCCCTTCAGCGTCGCCACGCTTTGTTTCAGCAACGTGCAGTAAAGCTCGAAGCCCACCGCCGTGATGTGGCCGCTCTGTTGTGCGCCCAACAAGTTGCCCGCCCCGCGTATCTCCAAGTCCCGCATCGCAATCTTAAACCCGCTCCCGAGCTGCGCGTATTGCTTGATGGCGCTCATGCGCTTGCGCACGTCCGTGAGCAGGCGCGCGTGGCGCGGCAGGAGCAGGTAGGCGAACGCCTGGTGCTTGTAGCGACCCACGCGACCGCGCAGTTGGTAAAGCTGGCTCAACCCAAACCGGTCCGCGCGATCGATGATGATGGTGTTCGCATTCGGAATATCCAACCCGCTCTCGATGATGGTCGTGGACAGCAGCACGTCCGCCTCGCCGTTCACGAACTTCGTCATCACGTCCTCCAGCTCATCGCCGTTCATCTGCCCGTGGCCCACGACGATGCGCGCGGTGGGCACGAGGAGTTGGAGCTTCGAGCGCATCACCTCAATGGTCGTCACGCGATTGTGCAGGAAGAACACTTGGCCCCCGCGCTCAATCTCGCGCCGAATCGCGTCGCGGATGATGCGGTCGTCGTAGTGCTCCACGAGGGTCTCGACGGGCAAGCGGTCCTGCGGCGGCGTCGCGATGGTGCTCATGTCACGCGCGCCCGTGAGCGCGAGATACAAGGTGCGCGGGATGGGCGTGGCCGAGAGCGTGAGCACATCCACGTTCGTGCGCAGGAGTTTGAACTTCTCCTTGTGCATGACGCCGAAGCGCTGCTCCTCGTCAATCACCACCAGCCCCAAATCCTTAAACGTCACGTCGCTCTGCACGAGTCGGTGCGTGCCGATGACGATGTCCACCGCACCCGCCTGCAACTGCTCCACGACCTGCAACTGCTCCTTCTTCGTGCGATAGCGCGAGAGCAACTCGACCCGCACGGGATAGTCCGCCATGCGTTCGCGGAAGGTGTTGTAGTGCTGCTGCGCGAGCACGGTCGTGGGCACGAGGATGGCCACCTGCTTGCCGCCCATCACGCACTTGAACGCGGCGCGGATGGCGACCTCCGTCTTGCCGAAACCCACGTCGCCGCACACGAGGCGGTCCATGGGCTTGGCGATTTCCAAGTCGTGCTTCGCCTCCCCAATGGCGCGGAGTTGGTCGGCCGTTTCCTCGTAGAGAAAGGAACTTTCAAACTCACGCTGCCACGGCGTGTCCGGCCCAAACGCATGGCCCGGCTGCGTGGCGCGCTGGGCTTGAATCTTGAGCAAGTCCGCCGCGACATCCCGCACCGCGCGCTCGGCCTGTTGCTTGGTCTTCTCCCAACGCTTGCCACCGAGGGTGTTCAGGGGCGGACGCAGCTTGCCCGCGCCCACATACTTACTGACGAGATGCGCCTCCGTGATGGGGACGTAGAGCTTGGGCGGCTCGCGGTCGGTATCAGACGGGGCGTATTCGAGGACGAGGCATTCGATTTCCGATTTCCGATTTCCGATTTCTGATTTGTCGGTGCTCGGCAGCGCTCGTAGCCCCTTAAACCGCCCGATGCCGTGCTGGAGATGCACCACGTAATCGCCTTCTTCCAACTCGCTGAAATCAATGTCCATCGCCGAGCGCGCGGCAATCGCGTGCGCGGACTTCATGCGCCGGGGGCGCTGAACTTTGTAACGCCCAAAAATTTCCGCATCCGTCACGACCGCAAACTTGGCCGCCTCGCAGAGGAACCCGCGCGCGAGGGAACCCAGACTCACCGTGGGCGAAATCGATGGGAGTGCGGACGCCCTCTGGCGCTCTTCGAGACGGTTCGCATCCTCACCGCGCGTCTCCCCTCCCAGTGCCCGCTCCCGCTCCCCATCACCCATCTCCCGCCACAGCTCGCCGAAGCGCTGCGCCTCCCCATCATTGTTGCACAGCACTTGGACGTTAAAGCCTTGCCGCATCCATCTCAGGAGCTGGAGGAAGAACTCGCGCCGCAGGGCCAGGGCCACTTCCTGCGTCGGCATCTCCTGGGTGATGGGGCGGAAGGCGTCGAGGGAAGAGAGGGTGAGGGAGGAGTGAAGAGTGAAGAGTGAAGAGTGCGGGGCGTCGTCCTCGATGCGGTCAACCTGCCATGACGCGCCCTCTTCTCCCATGCCCCCATCGGGGGAGAGGGCTGGGGTGAGGGGGCGGGCGTGAACAGCCATCTGGTCCCCGGAAGAAGTCAATCCCTCCACCCCTCCCATGTCCCCCAACTCCTCCTCCATCAAGGCCAGCACCGTCAAGCCGCGCCGGAGCAGTTCCCCGCGCAGCTCGTCCCACGTCGTGAAGAACGGGTCGCCGTCCGGGACCAGCTCCCCGTAATCCTCCGCGTGCCGCTCGATGGCTTCCGGCTCGCACAGGATGACGATGGTTTCATCCGGCAGGTAATCAAGGAGCGTGGCGAAGTGCTCCGTAGTCGCAACCTTTAGGTTGCGCTTCACCTCCACTTCCTCCGCTTCGACGCGCAGGCTGGAGCCTGCGACTACGGAGTGCATTCGCTTCAACACCCCTAGTTCCCCCGCCGGCGGCAGGACAATTTCCTCCAGTCCGCCGCCCTCGCGAGAGATTTGCGTGACCGGGTCGAAGGTGCGCAACGACTCCAGTTCGTCCCCGAAGAACTCCAGCCGAACCGGCCACGGACTGGTGAGGGGGAACACGTCCACGATGCCGCCGCGCAAGGCGATGTCGCCCTTCGCCGAGACTTGCGCCTCGGAATCGTAGCCCATGTCTTCGAGCCACTCGATGAGGTCGAGGGGGTCCACGCGCTCGCCGCGCCGGAGGGTGCGCGTGCGCGTGGCGAGCAAGACCGGGGCGAAGGTGCGTTGGAGGAGGGCGGTGATGCTGGTGGTAAGGATTGGTGATTGCCGATTGGCGATTGGCGATTGATTACGCCGCGCGTCCTTTGGCGGATTCGCCATTCGCCATTCGGCATTCGCCATGAGCGCGACCAGCGTTTCCAGCCGTTCACTGATGACATCCGCGTGCGGCAGCTTGTCCTCATGCGGCAGCGTCTCCCACGCGGGGAAGAACAAGAGGGAATGGGGGATGGGGTCCGCCGCCGCTCCCTGCTGACCGCTGACCGCTGACCGCTGACCGTTCATCCCCAGCCACGTCCCGAGGTCCTGGTGCAGCGTCTCCTGGGCCTTGAGATGCTCCGCCACGAGGACGATGGGGCGACTGGGAAACTCTTGGTGCAACCACGCGGCCACAAACGCATGACTCGCCCCCGTGACGCCCCCACACGTCAACGCGCCGCCCGCCTCCACACGCCGCAGCAGGGTCTGCGCAGCGGGAGTTCGGCGAAGTTGGGTAACGAGTGGGTCGAACATGAGGCGGACGAGCCTCACCAGCAGGAACAGGCTGTCACCCGAGCAACGAACGCGTCAAGGTTGGCAACTGAAGTTGGTAGTCAAAGATCGCGGACGGACAAAACTGATCCAGCACCACGAGGCGTTCGGACGAACAGCGCCACTTGAAGGTCAGGAGAATGGCGGCATGAAAAATGGGGAAGGCAATTCTCCTGAACCGTCCCTCATGTCGGCGCGCCTTGGAGCTTGGAGCTTGGAGCCTGGAGTTTTAAGCTCCGCGCGTGTTCCGTCCCTGCATTGACCTGCACGAAGGCAAGGTGAAGCAAATCGTCGGCGGCTCGCTGCAAGAGAGCGGGGCGGGCTTGCGCACCAACTTCGTTAGCGAACGGCCCGCGTCGTGGTTCGCGGAACTCTACAAGCGCGACCAACTCCCGGGCGGGCACGTCATCCAGCTTGGTGCTGGCAACGAAGAAGCGGCGCGTGAAGCTCTCGCGGCCTTCCCCGGCGGCCTGCATCTGGGCGGCGGCGTGAACCTCGACAACGCCCGTGGCTGGCTGGATGCCGGCGCCTCGCACGTCATCGTCACGTCGTGGGTCTTCCGCGACGGCCAGCTCGACTTCGACCGCGTGCGCGCGCTCGTGGCGGCGATTGGCAAGGAGCGGCTCGTGCTCGACCTGAGCTGTCGCCTGCGTGACGGCGAGTATTGGGTGGTGACGGACCGCTGGCAGAAGTTCACCCAGTTCAAGGTGAACGAAGATGCGCT
>SIBB01000067.1 GCA_009695395.1 Pedosphaera sp.
TAAATCCAGCTCCAGCCGCAAGGCCGGGGGAAAGATGAGAAGCGAGCGCGTGTAGTTTTTGCGGCCCCTTCTCATCCAGATGAGTCGGGGCTTTTTTTTTGCCCTGAATCAGACGCGGTCAGGCAAATTATGGACAAGCACGAAGGTTTCATGAAGGCGCTCAAGTGCCGCGAGTGCGGCAAGGAGTATCCCCTCAGCGCCACGCACGTCTGCGAGTTCGACTTTGGCCCGCTCGAAGTCGCCTACGACTACGAACGGATTAAGAAGTCGCTCACGCGGGCCGCCATCGAGTCGCGCCCCCACACGATGTGGCGCTATCGCGAGCTGCTGCCCATCGCGGGCGAGCCGACGGTCGGTCGCCAGGTCGGCTACACGCCGCTCGTCAAGGCGGACCGCCTCGCCAAGCACCTCGGCATCCGCGAGCTGTGGATCAAGAACGACGCGGTGAACTACCCGACACTTTCCTTCAAAGACCGCGTCGTGAGCGTCGCCCTGAGCCGCTCGAAGGAACTCGGCTTCAAGACCGTCGCCTGCGCGTCCACCGGCAACCTCGCCAACTCCGTCGCCGCGAACGCCGCCGCCGCCGGCCTCAAGTCCTACGTCTTCATCCCGTCCGACCTCGAGCTCGGCAAGGTGGTCAACTCGCTCGTCTATGGCGCGAACGTCATCACCATCAAAGGCCACTACGACGAGGTGAACCGACTGTGCGCGGAGATCGCCGGCAAGTTCGGCTGGGCCTTTGTGAACGTGAACATGAGGCCCTACTATGCCGAGGGCAGCAAGAGCATGGGCTACGAGATTTGCGAGCAGCTCGGCTGGCGCACGCCGCAGCACACCGTCGTGCCGATGGCCAGCGGGTCGTTGCTCACGAAGCTTCACAAGAGCTACCAGGAGTTCGCCAAGCTCGGCCTCGTGTCCGAGAGCGACTGGCAAATCCACGGCGCGCAGGCCACTGGCTGCAACCCCATCAGCGCCGCCGAGAAGGCGGGCATGGACTTCTTCAAGCCCGTGAAACCCAACACCATCGCCAAGAGCCTCGCCATCGGCACGCCCGCCGACGGCTTCTACGCGCTCAAGGTGATGAAGGAAACCGGCGGCCATGCCGACGACGTGACCGATGACGAGGTGCGCGACGGCATCCGTATGCTGGCCGAGTGCGAGGGCATCTTCGCTGAGACTGCCGGCGGCGTGACCGTGGGCGTGGCGAAGAAGCTCATCGCCTCCGGCAAGATTCCAGCGAACGATTCCGCCGTCCTTTGCATCACCGGCAACGGCCTCAAGACGCTCGAAGCGATGGTCGGCCACGTGGGCCAGACCCGCGAGATTCGCCCCAGCCTGCGCGAGTTCGAGGCGATGCTGAAGGACGAGGAAAAAGTCGCCGTCGCAGCCTGAACCCTTTAATCATTCCAACCATGCCTACCAACGTCCGCATCCCCACCCCGCTCCGCCAGCTCACCGGCGGCGAGGAAGTCGTCACCGTCACCGCCGCCAGCGTCGGTGCGGCCATCGCCGAGTTGCAGGGCAAGTATCCCGGCATCAAAGACCGCCTGCTCGACGACAAGGGCGAGGTCCGCCGCTTCGTGAACGTGTATGTGAACGAGGAAGACATCCGCTTCCTCCAGAGCCAGGCCACGCCCCTCAAGGACGGCGACGAAATCAGCATCATCCCGGCGATTGCGGGGGGCTAGTTCGGCGTCCAAATTCCATGCCCGCCTCCAAACAGAAATCCGCCGCCAAAGCCGAGCCCAAGCTTCCGCCCGATCCGCGCCAGTCCAAGTCGCGGCTGTGGCTCACCTTCCCCGCGCCGCTCATCACGCGCCCGGTGATCTGGGAACTGGGGCAGAAGTTCAAGGTCATCTTCAACCTGCGGCAGGTCAGCGTGGGCAAGGACATCGGCATCGTCTGCCTCGAACTCGAAGGCGCGCGCTCGGAGATCAAGAACTCCATCCACTGGCTGGAGAGCCTCGGCATCGAGGTGGAGCCGGTGGAAATCGGCGTGCTGGAGAGTTGAGGCTGATGCGTGATGCGTGAACCCGACCAGACACGCCAGTTCCCAACTCACGCATCAGGTCCCTCAGCCCGTGTCCCACAAGTCCCCAAAGATCGCCGCACTCATCGCTGACCTTCAGGGCCGCGACCTCGATGCGCACTACCTCGGCTACTTCGCGTGCTTCAACCGTGGCCAGTTCTACGAAGCCCACGACGTGTTGGAAGAACTTTGGCTCGCGGACCGCCACGGGCCGGACGGCAATTTTTACAAGGGCCTCATCCAGTTCGCCGGGGCGTTTGTTCACTTGCAGAAAGACTGCGTGAAATACCCGCGACTCCGCCCGGCTGCGGCGCTGTTCACGCTCGCGGAGGAAAACTTCCGCCCCTATCCCGCCACGCACGAGCGGCTGAACTTGCTGGCCACCCGCGCGCTTATCACCAACTGGCGCGGGCGATTGGAGGCAATGGACTTCACCCGTAACCCGCTCGCACCTAACAATGCGCCGATGCTAACTTTGTCCGACTGACGGTGCGCCGGGTGCCGGCGTATCAGACCTCCATCACCTGATGCAGCACGGGCACGGTGATTTCGGACTTCGGCAGGAGTTCCTTCAGCGTCCCGGCGAAGGCGAGCGACTGCGTTTCCTCACCGTGGATGACAAAGGTTTTCTTGATGTGACCGGTGAGTGACTTCACGTAGGCGGACAGCTCGTTGCGGTCGGCGTGGCCGGAGAAGGCGTCAATCTTTGCAACGCGCGCCCGGATGGCGTGAGGTTCGCCGTAGATGTTCACCGGGCTGCGACCAGCGATGATTTGCGCGCCGAGCGTGTGCTCCGCGCAGTAGCCAACAAAGAGGATGAGGTTCGCCGGGTTGCCGCCGTGGTTGCGCAAGTGGTGCAGCACTCGGCCTGCTTCTGCCATGCCGGAGGCGCTGATGATAACGGCGGCATCCTTCAGCTCGTTGAGTTTCCGCGAGCCGGCGACTTCGCGGATGTAGGTGAGATTCTCCATGCCGAAGGGGTTGCCCTTCTCCCGCAGGAACGTGTAGGCCTGTTCATCGAAGCACTCGGGGTGGAGGCGGAATATCTCGGTGGCGTTTGTGCTCAACGGGCTGTCTACAAAGATGGGCACGCGCGGCAATTTCCCGGCGTCCGTGAGCTGGTGCAGGGCGTAAACAATCTGCTGCGTGCGGCCGACGGAGAAGGCCGGGATGACGACTTTTCCGCCGTCGCGAATCGTGTCGCCCACGAGCGCGGCCAGCTCTTCCCGTGCGTCCACCGGGCTGGAGTGAAGGCGGTTGCCGTAAGTGCTTTCGATTTGGAGGAAGTCCACGTTCTCCACAGGTTGCGCGTCGCGGAGGATGTCCTGGCCCGGCCGTCCGATGTCGCCGCTGAAGAGGTAGCGGAATTTGCGGCCGCCCTCGCGCACATCGAGCACCACTTGCGCGGAGCCGAGGATGTGTCCGGCATCCTTGAACGTGACCGTCACGCCATCGGCCACTGGCATTGGTCGGTCGTAATTGATAGCGACGAACTGCCGCACGGCCTTCTCGGCATCGCTCGGTGAGTAGAGCGGTTCGACGGCGGGGAGGCCTTTCTCCGCCCGTTTCTTCGAGATGAGCAGAGCATCGGACTGCTGAATCCGCGCGGAGTCTTCGAGCATGATGCTGGCGAGGTCGCGCGTGGCGAAGGTCGAGTAAATGTTCCCGGTGAAGCCCTGCTTGCAGAGATTTGGGAAATTGCCGCAGTGGTCAATGTGCGCGTGGCTGAGGATGGCTGCATCAAGCGTCTTCGGGTCGAAGGGAAAGTGGCGGTTGCGCTCATTGGATTCGTCGCGCCTGCCTTGGTAGAGCCCGCATTCGAGGAGAAGTCGCTGGCCGTTGACCTCCAGCAAATACATCGAGCCCGTGGTGGTTCGCGCAGCGCCGTGGAAGTGGATTCGCATGTCGAGAAGTTAGGTTTAATGTTCGGGGTTCAAAGTCGTCGGCGCGGCGACCCGTCATTGAGCTGTCGAGGTTCCAGACTTCGTGGCCGGGACAGCGGGTGTGCCCGGCGCGGGCTTGCGAGGGATCTTCTCGTCGCGCATCGCGGCCTGATACACAAACGCTGCCATGATGACGGAGGCCTGCTTGAGGTCGTCCGCCACGGCGCGGTCGAACACGTCCATGTTTGCGTGGTGCGTGCGGGTCCAATACTCGATGTCGTCCTGGATGAACTGGAAGCCCGGCAGTCCGATGGCATCGAAAGGCACGTGGTCCGTCGCGCCCGTGCTGGCGTAGGAGACCGTCTCTGCGCCGAGGTCGCGGAACGGCACAAGCCACGAGCGGAAGACCGTGCGCGCGGCCTCGTTGTTTTGGAGATAGATGCCGCGGATTTTACCGGTGCCATTGTCCAGGTTGAAGTAGGCGGAGAGTTTGTCGTAGGCGGGCATCTTGGCGATTGTTGTGACCGGACGCGAAGAGCCGGACTTCCCGGATGCCGGCGCGCTGTTGGTGCTCGTGACCGTTGAGCCGAAATGTTTTGTCACGTAAGCCTTCGACCCGAGCAAGCCCTGCTCCTCGCCGGTCCACAAAGCCACGCGGATGGTGCGACGGGGCTTGAGCCCGAGCGCCTGCAGGATGCGCATCGCCTCCATGACGACGGCGCAGCCGGTGGCGTTGTCGGTGGTGCCGGTGCCGCTCTGCCACGAGTCGAGGTGCGCACCGAGCATGACCAACTCGTCGGCGAGGTCGGTGCCGGGAATCTCCGCGACCGTGTTCGCCGCCGTAAGATCCTTCGTGTGGTAGTCCGCCTGCAACTCGACGGCGACGCGCAGCTTCTCGCCCTGCTGCATCATGCGGACGAGCCGGTTGTAATGCTCCGCCGCTACGGTGATTTGCGGCGTGATGGGCGGGCAGTTCGTGTTCCACGGCGAGAAGCTGCGGGCGGAGCTGGTCGAGTTGGTGGAGGACTTCGTCTCGACCGCGGCGTTGTTCGTCGTGTTCGTGCGGCGCGGCTCATAGACAGTCGCGCCCTGTGTGAAAAGAGTGCCGGCCTCACCCGCGCGGCTGGGTTGCAACAGCACGGCGACGCCTTCCTCCGTGTAGAATTGGTAGCGGCGCGGTGTCAGCGCGATGGCCGCGCGCTGTTCGGGCGTGCTTAAAAAATTTGTCGGCGTGGGACGAAAGGAAACCGGCACGCCCTCGGTGGCGTTGGCGAGGGCGAGCAGGTTGGTCTCGTTCCGGCGCACGGCCAGCGGTTCGAAGCGCATCTTCACTTCTTGCAGCGGCCCATCGAGGACGACCTTTCCACGCAGCTTGCCCCGGAACTGCGCGAAGTCCTCTGGCTTCTTGATGTCCACATGCACGACCTCGGCAACCAATGGCTGCGCGCCGACACCCGGCGACCACGCCTTGGGATACGCGATGAGCGGGATGGTCTGCGGCGCGATGACCTGCGCGGAGAAGCGGCGCAGCGACCAGCCGCGTCCGAACTGTCCCCACGATTCGGCCTGCGCGTTCGTGAGTCCCCACGCAGTGAAGCGGTCTCGCGTCCACTCGTTGGCGCGGCGCAGCTCGGGCGACCCGGTGAGGCGTGGGCCGATGACATCGGTGAGATAACTCAGCGTGGTCATCACTTGTGACCGGTTAAGCCCCTCGTCGCGGATGCGCTCGATGGGGTCGTTCGTGCGCCGTGTGGAGGTGACCGGTGTGGCGAGGCGGTTCGTGGTGGCGCTCTTGGCGTCAGGGGTCTGGGCGGGCGAAGGACTTTCCAACCAGAGGATGGCGGCAAGCAGGAGAGCAAGGCAGGCAGGTGAATTCACTTGGGGAGCATCGCAGAGCGGCTGACAGTGGCAATCCGAAAGCTGCCGCAAATGCCGTGGCAAGCGGGCTGCGCTCTGGCTAAATGTCCGCCCGTGCAGATTTACACAAAGTTCAAGCAACCCAAGCCCAAGCGGCGGATAGGCAACGGAGCTCACTGGGGCTGGGGCTTGCTCGTCTTCCTGCTGCTCTTCGGCACGTGGTGGCGCTGGGTGCGCGAGGAGCCGACGCCGACGAGAGGGGCACCGCCTGAGCTGACGGGCGATGCGCGGTTGCAGTCGTTCAACGCGTCGGCGACGAACCCGCCTTTGCCTGTCACCGTGGTGACCAATCACGCGCGGTCGGTCGTGGGCGCGAACGTCGTGCCGACGAATCGGCTCGCCTCGCCCACGGTCACGAATCGTCCCTTGGCGATGGAGCCGGTGGTGGACAGCAGCGTTTTCCCGCGACCGCCGCGCGACACGTTTGAAGTGCAGGTGGCGCTCGCGCGGGTGGGGATTTCCTCTGGCTCGTTCGACGGTGTCGTCGGCTCGCAGACGCGGGCGGCGATTCGCGCGTTCCAATTGCGCGAGGGATTGATCGAGTCGGGCTTGGCGGACGCGGAGACGAAGAGCCGGCTACTGCTGACCGCGCCGGTGTTGACGAACCACGTGGTCGGATCGAACGACCTCGCGCGGCTGCAACCCATCGCGACGACGTGGCTGGGCAAGTCGCAGCAGAGCGCACTGGACTACGAGTCGATGCTCGAATTCATCGCGGAGAAGGGGCACGCGCACCCGTTGCTCATCAAGCGGCTGAACCCAGCGGTGAACTGGACGAACGTGACCGTCGGCACGGAGATGCGACTGCCGCACGTGAGTTACCCGCCAGCCCGCGCGAAGGCCGCACAGGTCATCATTCATCTGGCAGGCAAGACGCTCAAAGTCTTCGACGCGAACACGAACCTGCTCGCGCATTTTCCGTGCAGCATCGCGGCGCGCGTGGAGAAGCGGCCAGTGGGCGAACTGCATGTGGCGGTGGTCGCGGCGAATCCGAACTACACGTTTGACCCGGAGGTGTTTCCCGAGTCGGCTGAGGCGCAGAAGATCGGGCGCAAACTTATCCTGCCACCGGGACCGAACAACCCGGTGGGCTTGGCGTGGATTGGCCTCGATCGGCCCGGCTACGGCCTGCACGGCACGCCGTCGCCAGAGCAGGTGGGCCGCACGGAATCGCACGGTTGCTTCCGGCTGGCGAACTGGAACGCCGAGTATTTAGCGCGGCTGGTGTCGGTGGGGACGCCGGTGAGAGTCGTGGAGTGAGAAATGAGGAGCAGGATTAAGATTAGGATTACGAGCAGGAGGGGAGGGCTGCGTTCGGCTCCTGCTCGTAATCCTGATCCTGCTCCGCGCCAAATCGGATGAGCGCCAAATATTCTTTCAACCTCGCCTCCGAGGACCGTCGCCGCGCGGATTTGCCGCGGAAGGTTATCATCGCCCAACACGCCGGCGAGACGGTCGCGCAAGTGACGTTACGGCTGCTGGCTTTGCTCATCTTCTGGCGGCCCCGCCTTCAGCTCGAAACCAACCTGCATCAGGACGACATCCCGTTCGTGCCCGACCTCGCGCAGTTCGACTATCAGTTGCGGCTTGCGCTGTGGGTGGAGTGCGGCGAGTGCACTGTGGCGAAGTTGGACAAGCTCGCGGTGAAGTGCCACGACGCGGAAATCTGGGTGGTGAGGCGCTCGTTGGCCGAGGCGGAGGAACTGCAACTCGCGATGAAAAAGGCCGGCCTGCGTGAGGGCCGCTACCACTTGCTGGCGCTGGACCCGGAGATGTTCGAGGAAGTCCGCGGACTGGTGCAGCAACGGAATGAGGTGACTTTGTTTGCGTGCGAGTTCGATCCGCCGAAGCTGCAGTTCGACTTCAACGGACTGTGGTTCGACGCGGAGTTCACCCTGTTGCGTTGTTGATTTGCCGCGAAAGGGCAGTAGCCGGCGTAGGCGCTGAGGCGCTGAGGGACTGAGGCAGCAGTTGCGCGAGGAGGAACTTGGATTCGAAGTGTCCTTGGCCTCCCTGCATGACTTTCGTGTCATTTGTGGTTCTGCGGCTTTCCCTTGCGGCTCAGTGGCGGGAATCCGGGCTTGGGCGTTCGAATGAGAGGTGGTTAGCCGTCCGATGAAACTGAGTTTTCCACTGGGATTCAAAGTCAGCCAACCATGATGTGGTGGCTATCTCTCGAATTGTCCGGATAATTGACGCAACAATTCTATTGCCTGTCCTCTGCCCACCAGTATGCTGCGCGGCTCAATTCGGGTGTCACGAAACCATGAATCCAGAACTCGTCCGCAAGGCTCTTGACCGAGTCATCAACCCTAACATTCTGACCAACCTGCTCTCGCGCCGGGTGCGACAGCTCAACTCCGGGAACCGTCCGCTCCTCATCGTCCCGCCCAGTATGGGTGCCGCAGACATCGCTCTGTCGGAGATTATCGAGGGGAAGATGAACTGGGACGCGCCGGAGACGCCGGAAGCGGCGGAACCGCCGCCCAAGAAGCGCCGCAAGCACTAGTCGGCCTTCGTTAAATTTCGCGCCGGCCAGAAGGTCTCCCTTCTGGCTGGTTTTGTTTATGGCCGAGATCGTCAGCAACCCCAAGGCCCGCCGGGACTATCACGTCATCGAGACGTTCGAGGCTGGCATCATGCTTCGCGGCACGGAGGTGAAGTCCATCCGCGCCGGCTATGTGCAGATCGGCGACGCCTTTGCGCGCGTCGAGCGGGACGAGGTCTGGCTGCACAACATGCACATCGAGGAATACAGCCACGGCAACCGCGAGAACCACGTGCCGAAGGCCCCTCGCAAGCTGCTGCTGCACAAGCCGGAGATTCGCAAACTGCACGAGTTCTCCGCTGTGAAGGGCAACGCGCTCGTCGCCCTGTCTCTCTACTGGAAGAGCGGGCGTGTGAAGGTCTCGCTCGCCGTGGGCAAGGGTAAGGCGTCGTTTGACAAGCGGGAGGACATCAAGCGCCGCGATGACGACCGCGAGATGAAGCGCGAGATGATGCAGCGGCAGAAGGGACGGTGAGGAAAGCAAAACGGCGTCCGTGATGGACGCCGATTACTGCCGTAGGCACGAAGCCCACTGGCCTAGATTCAGGCAGCCTTGGCGGCGGGCTTCTTCCAGATGCGCTTGAGGGGTTTCACCACAAGGCCCTGCTTGATGGCAGATGCGGTCACGCGGATGTAGCGCACCTCGCCGTTCACGACGGCCTTGACGCGTTGGAGGTTGGGGAAGAAGCGGCGCTTGGTGATGGCGGTGATGTGCGTGCCGATGCCGCCTTCGCGTTTCGGTTTACCACTGCGCCAAATCTTGCTGCCCTTCATCGGGCGCTTGCCAGTCAGTTCACAAATGCGTGCCATATATTATCAGGTTTCCAGTTAAAGGAGCGCGTAGTTAGCCAGCACGGCAGGCACCGTGCAAGCACGATTTCTCCCGTTGTGATGATTACTTGGCGCAGCTCATCTTGAAGCTGCTCACAGGTGCACTCGCAGCAGCGCGGATGAGCTTGGTGCAAGGGCTGAAGACGCTGGAGTGAGCTCGAATATCGAAGGCGGCCATCCGGCCCTGAATTTCCATTGCCGATCCCCGTCCATCCCCGCCACGTTGCCTCCAATTGACCATGCAAAAGACACTGTTAAAGCCCCTCGTTCTCACTGCCGCTCTCGTCCTCACCCTCCTCACGCTCGGCGCCGCCGACGCGAAAAAAGACGCGAAGGACGCGAAGGACGCGAAGAAAGATAAGCCCGCACCCAAGCCCAAGCCTGCCGGCACGCAGTGGGACGCGATGGATCTCGGCGCGTTCTACAGCGGCGGATTGCAAGTCGCCGGCGAGAAGGGCGACGTGTTCCGCCCCGCGCTGAAGGGCCTGACTGTCAATCTCGGCAGCGAGGCTGCGGTGTGTTTTGACATGGAGCGGATGCGGTTCGGCCTCGGCTGGCGTGGCGGTTTTGTGAAGTTGCCCACGGGCCGCGAGGGCTTGGAAGGTGTGGCTTCTCCCATCGGCGAAGTCGCGTTCAAGTCCGAGGTGCTGCCCGGCTGGGCGGACGCGAGTGGCGGCTTCATCGAACCGAAGCCGCCGGTGAAGGACGGGCGCGAACTCGTCTCCCACGGCCCGTTGCCGAAGGAGTGGGCCAAGTGGCGTGGCCTCTACGTCCACGGCAAGCAGGTCGTTCTCAGCTACACCGTCGGCAAGGTCGGCGTGCTCGAACTGCCCGGCTACGACGCCGCGAGCGAGGCGTTCACCCGCACCATTCATATCGAAGGTGCTACCCCGGCACAGAAGCTTCTGCTCGCCACGGACACGAAGCTCAAGGCCAGCCACAACCTCGCGGGCGCAACGGTCGAGACCACGGCAGCCGGCTGGCTCGTGTTGAATCTCCCTGCGACCAAGACCGCCACCACCTTCGTCGTCGCGCTGTCCGCCAGCGGGGCCGCGCCCAAGGCCAGCACGGCAAATCTCCCCGCGCTCACCAAGGGCGGCGCGGCCCAGTGGACGCCCGTTCTTGAGACCGCCGGCCTGCTCGGCAAGGGCGAGGGCGCTTACACTGTGGACACGCTCACCCTCCCCGACGGCAAGGCCAACCCTTGGAACTCGTGGATTCGCACCAGCGGCTTCGACTTCTTCGCGGACGCGACGAAGGCCGCGATTTGCAGCGTGAGCGGCGATGTGTGGCTCGTCAGCGGCATTGACGACACGCTGGCGAAGTTGAAGTGGAAGCGCTTTGCCACCGGCCTCTTTCAGCCGCTCGGCCTGAAGATTGTGGACGGCAAAATCTACGTGCTGGGCCGCGACCAGATTACCCGCTTGCACGACCTCAACAACGACGGCGAGGCGGACTTCTACGAGAACTTCAACAACGACATCGCCATCAGCTCCCACTACCACGAGTTTAACCTCGGTCTCGAAACCGACCGCGCGGGCAACTTCTACTTCAACAAAGGCGGCAACCTCGGCGGCGCGAAGCACGCGCACCACGGCGTCGTTGCCAAGGTCTCCAAGGACGGCTCGAAGCTCGAAGCCTGGGCCAACGGCCTCCGCGCTCCGAACGGCCTGGGCATGGGCCCGAACGACGAGCTGACCTCCTCCGACAACGAGGGCAATTGGGTGCCTAGCTCGCGCGTGAACTTGATGAAGCCCGGCGGTTTCTACGGCCACGTCCACACCGCGCACACCAGCACGCCGCCGACGGATTACGACAAGCCGCTGTTCTGGCTCCCGCATCAGGTGGACAACTCCAGCGGTGGCCAGGTCTGGGTCACGAGCGACAAGTGGGGGCCGTTCAAGGGCGATATGCTGCACATGAGCTACGGCAGTTGCTCGCTGTTCAAGGTGATGAAAGAAGAAGTCGGCGGTCAAGTGCAGGGCGGCGCGGTGCGGTTCCCGCTGAACTTCGAGTCCGGCATCATGCGCGCCCGGTTCAGCCCGCGCGACGGCCAGCTCTACGCCACCGGCTTGCGCGTCTGGCAGAGCAGCGGCGCGAAGACCGGCGCGTTTCACCGCGTGCGCTACACCGGCAAGACTGTCGCGATGCCGAAGGAACTGCACGTGAAGCCCAACGGTCTCGAAATCACCTTCACCACCGCGCTCGACGCGAAGACGGCTGCTGACGACGGCAACTGGGCGATTGACCAGTGGAACTACAAGTGGAAGTCGGACTACGGCTCCAAGATGTATTCCGCCAACGAGCCAGACAAAGTCATCGGCGAGAACA
>SIBB01000068.1 GCA_009695395.1 Pedosphaera sp.
GAGCGAGAGCATCCTTGCCTTGATCGAGCGCGGTTACAGCCTCGTGGCCGACGACATGACCAAGGTGATGCTGGTGGACGGACGCGACGTGGTGGGCACCAGCTCCGAGCTGACGCGCAACCACATGGAGATTCGCGGCATCGGCATCGTGAACGTGGCGGCGATGTTCGGCGCGAAGAGCGTCCGGCAGGAGAAGCGGATTGATCTCGTCGTCACGCTCAAGGCCTGGGACGAGGTGAAGGATGTTGACCGGCTCGGCATGGAGGAGGCCCACATGGAGATACTCGGCATCCCGCTGCCGCACATGACCATCCCCGTGCGGCCCGGACGCGATTTGGCGCGGCTCATCGAGGTGGCCGCGCTCCATACAAAATTGCGCCGCGCCGGACACAACCCTGCGAGGGAACTCAACGAGCGGCTTGTGGCGCAGATGGCCGGAGCCAAGCGCGGTTTGTGAAAACGGGCTTCCACCACACGCGACCTTAAACCATGCTCCAGCGGAGATGAGCGCACCGAAAGAAAAAGTCGGCGACACCGTGATCACACGGGAGCTGCTCGTCTCCAACAAGGTCGGCATCCACGCCCGGCCTGCGGCGATGTTCGTCAAGATTGCCAGCCGTTATGCCTGCGACATCTTCCTGGAAAAAGACGGCGAGAAAATCAACGGCAAGAGCATCATGGGCTTGCTCATGCTCGCCGCCGGCCCGGGCAGCAAGCTCACGCTGCAAGTCAGCGGCAAGGACGCCGCGATGGCCGTGGCGGAGATAGAGGATTTGTTCCAGCGGAAGTTTGATGAGGAGTGAAGTGGGGCGGTTGAAAGTTGAAGGTGCCCTCTTCAACCCGTCACACTTGGCTCTCCGCCCGACTTTGAACCTTGAACTTTCAACGCTGAACTTTAGTTTCCGCCCCGTGTCCGCGCCTGACTTCAACATCAAATACGTCGCGCATCTCGCCCGGCTCAAGCTCTCGCCCGAAGAGGAGACGCAGCTCGCCGCGCAGCTCGGCAACATCCTTGGCTACATCGAGAAGCTCAAGGAAGTGGACGTGACCGGCGTGGAGCCGACCGCGCACGCCTTCCCGATGGTGAACGTCTTCCGCGCCGACGAGACGCGTCCCAGCCTCTCGAACGAGGACGCCCTCCGCAACGCGCCCAAGAAGACGAACGGCCTCTTCGTCGTTCCCAAGGTTGTTGAATGAGAGTTTTTATAGGGAGAGCAGGAATGCAGGAAGGGACTTACGCAGGCCTGTCTTCCGCCCTTTCTCCTGCCCGCCTGCTCTCCTTATAGAAAATGCTTCACCGCCTCACCATCTCCGAACTCACCGCGCGCCTCGCACGCCGCGAGGTCTCCGCCCGTGACGCCATGCAGGCGTGCCTCGACCAGGTCGCCCGAGTGGACGGCGACATCAAGGCGTTCATCAGCCACAACCCGGCGGACGCACTCACTCAGGCGGACGCAGCGGACAAGTCCATCGCCGCCGGTGCGGACTTCGCGCAGCAACCGCTCCTCGGTGTCCCCATGGCGCTGAAGGACGTGCTCGCGGTCAAAGACCATCCCCTCAACTGCTGCTCCAAGATTCTTGGCAACTTCGTCTCCCCCTACGATGCGACGGTGGTGGAGAAGCTCAAGACAGCCGGGGCCGTCATCTTCGGCCGGCTGAACATGGACGAGTTCGCGATGGGCAGCTCCACCGAGAACTCCGCCTTCCAGACCACGCGCAATCCTTGGGACACGTCGCGCATCCCGGGCGGTTCCTCCGGCGGCAGCGCGGCGGCGGTCGCGGCGGACGAGTGCATCGCATCGCTGGGCAGCGACACCGGCGGTTCCATCCGCCAGCCCGCCGCCCTCTGCGGCGTCGTCGGCATGAAGCCCACTTACGGGCGCGTTTCGCGTTACGGACTCGTGGCCTTCGCCAGTTCGCTCGACCAGATCGGCCCCTTCACCAAGGACGTGCGCGACGCGGCGACCTTGCTCGAAGTCATCAGCGGCTACGACCCACGCGATGCCACGAGCATCCCGCAGCCCGTCCCGCGCTACACGCAGGCCCTCACCGGCGATGTCCGTGGCCTCCGCATCGGCTTGCCCAAGGAGTTCATGGTGGGCGGTCTCGATCCCGAGGTGAAACGCGCCGTGGACGCCGCCGTCACGCACCTTCAATCCCTCGGGGCCACCGTCCAGGAAGTCTCCCTGCCCCACACCGACCACGACGTCGCGGTCTATTACATCATCGCCACCGCCGAGGCCTCCGCGAACCTCGCGCGCTTCGACGGCGTGCGCTACGGCGCGCGCGTGGACGGCGCGGACCCCTTGGAGATGTATGGCAACACCCGGGGTGCCGGCTTCGGTGCGGAGGTGAAGCGCCGCATCATCCTCGGCACCTACGTTCTGAGCAGCGGCTACTACGACGCCTATTACCTGCGCGCCCAGAAGGTGCGCACCCTCATCCGGCAGGACTACCTGCGCGCCTTCGAGCAAGTGGACGCCATCGTCACACCCACCACGCCCACGCCCGCGTTCAAGCTGGGCGAGAAGTCCGGCGACCCGCTCCAGATGTATCTCTCGGACATCTTCACTATCGGCTGCAATCTGGCGGGCATCCCCGGCCTGAGCCTCCCCTGCGGCTTCGCGAACGTCTCTCAAGTCTCAACTCTCAAGTCTCAACCTCGGCTCCCCATCGGCCTCCAGCTTTTGGGCAAACCTTTCGGTGAGGAAACCCTCCTCCGCCTCGCGCACGCCTACGAACAGAGCGCCCCCTGGCACAAGGAGCACGCACTCTGACCGTTGCCGTGGATGTCGCCCTGCTCCCCCTCCGCACCTAGGCGGCTACTCACATCAGGTCGAACAGCAGCACTTGTGCGAACTGACGAGCCATGACGCGCAAAGTGGGTTCCTCGGAGACGCCCGCGCCGTCGCCTTCGCGCAGGACGTAGGTGAGGATTTCCATGTCGCGGTGCGGGTGCATGCCGAAGCCGCCGCCGCCCGCGATGACGCCGTCGTTGAGCACGCGCAGGTGACGGAATTGCATCCACTGTGGGTCTTGGTAGTCGGCGAAAGAGAAGGTGTGCGCGGACTGGAGCCAGCCGTGGTCGGCATGGCCGCGCGCGGCGGCGGGGCGGAAGGTGAGCATATTTTTGTTCGCGGCAGGATAGTGGGCTGGTAATAGTCCGGTATGCACAACCGATTTGCGCAACTAGTGCTGGCCTTCACCTTTATCTCATTGACGAGTGCTTTCGCTGCGCCGAAGCAGCCGAACATCCTCTTCATCTTCACCGACGACCACGCTTACCAAGCCATCAGCGCCTACCAACATTCCATCAAGCTGGTGCCGACACCGAACATTGACCGGCTTGCGAAGGAGGGGATGATTTTCCATCGGGCGATGGTGCCGAACTCCATCTGCGGGCCGAGCCGCGCCACGGTGATGACCGGGAAATACAATCACCTGAACGGCTTTTACAACAACAGCAACAGCCGCTTCGACGGCACGCAGCAGACCTTTCCCAAGCTGCTCAGGGCCGCCGGCTACCAGACCGCCATCGTCGGCAAGTGGCACTTGGTCGGCGCGGAGCCGTCGAGTCTGGGCTTCGACTACTGGGAAATTCTCCCGGGGCAGGGCGTCTATTACAACCCGCCGATGAACCGCATGGGCCAGCCGGTCAAGCACACCGGCTACACGACCGACATCATCACCGACCTCTCGCTCGACTGGCTCAAGAAGCGCGACAAGTCCAAGCCATTCCTCATGATGGCGCAGCACAAGGCGCCGCATCGCGAGTGGTCGCCGAACTTGAAACACCTCGGCTGGAACAAGGACCAGAAATTCGCCGAGCCGCCGACGCTCTTCGACACTTACACCGGTCGCGGCCGCGCCGAATACGAGCAGGACATGACGATCGAGAAGACCTTCACCAAGCTCGACGCGAAGCTGACGGTGCCCGGCAGCTTGAACGAGGAGCAGCGCACCGCGTGGAACGCCTACTACGACCCGCGCAACGCTGAGTTCGAGAAGGCCAATCTCACCGGCAAGGACCTCGTCCGCTGGCGCTACCAACGCTACATGCACGATTACCTCGCCTGCATTCTGAGCGTGGACGAGAGCGTCGGGCGGCTGCTGAAGTTCCTCGATGACGAGGGGTTGGCGAAGGACACCATCGTCGTTTACAGCAGCGACCAAGGTTTCTACCTCGGCGAGCACGGGTGGTTCGACAAGCGGTGGTTTTACGAGGAGTCGCTGCGCACGCCTTTGCTCGCGCGCTGGCCCGGCGTGACCAAGCCCGGCAGCGTGAATCGCGACATCGTCAGCAACCTCGACTTCGCCAGCACCTTCCTCGAAGTCGCCGGGCAGCCGATTCCAAGTGACATCCAAGGCCGCAGTCTGGTCCCCATCCTCAAAGGCCAGACGCCCGCCGACTGGCGCAAGAGTTTCTACTATCACTACTACGAGTATCCCGGTCCCCACAGCGTGCGGAAGCACTACGCCGTCATCACCGACCGCTACAAGCTGGTGCATTTCTACGAGCCGGACGTGAACTACTGGGAGCTCTTCGACCGCGAGAAGGACCCGCAGGAGATGAAGAGCTTCTACGAGGACCCGGCCTACGCGAAGACCCGCGGGGAATTGCACACCGAACTGACACGCTTGCGGAAGGAACTCAAAGTTCCCGACCAAGACGCGCCCGAGTCCATCATCCGCCCCGGCGGTCCGAAGGGTGAACCGGGTGCGAAGAAGAAGAAGGCCGACGCGAAGTAGGGCGGAGCCGCTGAGGGAAAATGTTCAGTGTGCAGAAGTCAGTGGCGGACGGTTCCCCCCACGCCTGCTGAACACTTTCGATTCCGCCACGGACGACTACTTCGACCCCTGCCATCGGGACCACGCCAAGCCGGGGCGCTCGGTCCGGAAGGTCACGAGCCGGGTGTGCTCGACTTCCGTCACGTAGGCCGTGCGCCCGTCCGGGCCGCCGAAGCAGATGTTGCTGGGCCTCGCGCCGAGCACGGGCACCTTGCGGAGAATTTCACCTTTCGGTGACACGACGGCCACGACGCCTTCGCCGTAGCGGGTGATGTAGAGGTTGCCGTCCACATCGCAGCGTTGGCCGTCGAAGCCGTGGTCGTCGAACTTGCGCAGGAGCCGCTTGTTCGTCAGCGATTTGTCGGGCGCGATGTCGAAGGCCCACAGGTTCCGCTGCACGCTCTCATTGACGTAGAGATGCTTGCCGTCCGGGCTGACATCAATGCCGTTGGTCGTGCCCATGCCCTGTGCGAGGCGCGTAGTTTTTCCGTCGCGGTCAATGCGCCAGAGCTGGCCGGTGCCCTCCTTCCAGTTTGGGTCACTCGCGAAGAGCGTGCCGTCGGGCGCGATGGCGAGGTCGTTGGGCTGGTTCATCTGCGGTTGGTGCGCGAAGACAGATATTTGTTTCGTCTTCATGTCCACGCGCAGGACGTTGTGCTCGGCGTAATCCGCGATGAACATGTTGCCGGCGCGGTCAAAGACGATGCCGTTGCCGGTGCTCTTGCCGGGAAGGGTGAGGAAGATTTCCGAGCGTCCGTCCGGCGTGGTTTTGCCGATGGTCTGCTGTCTGGCGAAGTTGACGGCGTAGATGTTGCCGTCGCGGTCGCAGCAGGGGCCTTCGATGCCGGGGGTGAACTCTCCGGGTTGGGTAAGCGCGCGCGGAGTCCAGAGCGGCTCAATGGGGCCGAGGGAACTGCAGCCGAGAAATGCCGCCGGGGCGGCGAACGCGATGGGGAGCCGTTGCAGGAACGTGCGGGTGGTCATCATGCGGCGGACGCTAGCGCAACGTAGGTAGGCTTGGCAATCATCGCCGTGGTTGTAGAGCGGGGCTGAGTGTGTCGCGCTCAGCTCAGTCCACGAAGGCAAACTCGTTCAGGTTGAAGAGCACGCGGCAGGCGTTGGCCAGCCCGTGCTGCTGGGCGTAGGCGGTGAGGTTCGCCAGTTCAGCCGGCGAGGGCGCGCGGGCCAGCGCTTCGCGGAAGGCGCGGGCCACTTTCGAGTTCAAACCGCCGCCGCCCGCGTCCAGCTTGGCGGCGAAGTGCTTCGACATCGTGACCATCAGGCCGTTGTTCAGCAGCGCGAGGGCTTGCAGCGCGGAGACGCTTTCGTTGCGCTTGCCCACCTGCATTGAGGGGTCCGCGCAATCGAGCGTGGTCATGAACGGCTGCGTCTGAGAGCGCACGAGGAAGCGATAGACGGAGCGCCGGTGCGACTTCGGGTCCTCGGGGTCGTGCAGGTGATACTGGTAATGCGGCGAGTGCTCTGGCTTCTCCACGATGAAGTCTTGGAAGGCCGGGCCGCCCATCTTCGGATCCAGCTTGCCGGCGACGAAGAGGGTCGCGTCACGCACGGCCTCGGCGTCGAGCTTGCGACGGTTTTGATGCGACAAGAAGCGGTTTTCGGCGTCGAGCGCGGTGTGTTGTGAGGTAGCGGATGAAGATTGCCGATACGTCGCGCTCATCACGATGAGCTTGTGCAACCTCTTCACCGAACCGCCGCCATCGCGGAACTCCACGGCCAGCCAGTCCAGCAGCTCCGGATGCGTCGGCAGCGCGCCCATGCGACCGAAGTCGTTCGGCGTCTCCACGAGGCCGCGGCCGAAGTGATATTGCCAGACGCGGTTCACCATGCTGCGCCAGGTGAGCGGATTGTCCGGCGATGAAAGCCACTTCGCTAACGCGGCGCGGCGCTCACCCTCAGTGTGCTCGGCGGGCAGCGCGAACTCACCCGGCAATCCCGCGAGATAACTCGGCGCGGCGGGCACGACCTCATCCTTCGGCTGCTTCACGTCGCCCCGGTGAAGCACTTTAATGGCACGCGGCTTTCCGCCGCTCGGTCCTGTGCCCGCAAAGGAGCCGCTGCCGTAATGCACCGTGCCGGCGAAGACCACCTCAGGCTTCGGGAATGTCTTCAGCTCCGTCGCAACTTGCTCCGATTCCTTCGCCAGCGCGGCGAGTTGGGCGCGGGCTTGGTCGTCCGTGAACTTCGCGAGCAAGGCCTCCCGCTGCGCGCGCAACTCGGCCAACTCGCCGGAGTTGTCGGCGGCGGGCGCGATGTCGTCGGTGAGGTTCGTCTTGCGCCAGCGCGGCGGGGCCTCGATGGAGTCGAGCGCGGTGACCGTGGCCTTGAGCGCGACATTGCTGCCCATGCTGTCGAAGACCTGCACCTCGGCCAGCGCGAGGATGAAGTCGTTCTGTCGTGGTGCGAGCTTCGTGGCGGTGAGGCGGAGGTAGCGGGCCGTCGCGCCCATGTTCTTGAACGCCTGCGGCGCGATGCCGGGATTGACGAAATCCACCGCCGTCTTGTCCGCGACAGCCACGACGCCCGACTTGAACTGCGCATCGTCACTCGCCTCCACCTTGAACCGCATCGGGAAGCCGAAGCCCGCGCCAATCTGGTTGAAGTCATCGTAGCACGGGCGCAGCACCACGCGGTCAATCACCACGCTCCGGCCGAGGTCCACTTGCACCCACTTCGCCGTGTCCTGCGCCGCTGCGATGCCGCTGTGATAGCCATACTCCGGGCGCAAGCCGCCCTTCGCCTTGTTCGCGCTCTCGATGCGTTTGTCGAGCGCCTCCAGTTCTTTGCCAGCGGCGAGCTTGGGCTTGTTCTCCAAGGCAGCGCGGCGCTCGGTCAACGTGCGTTGCTGGTGTTCCAGTTCAGCAAAGCGCGCCGTCAGCTTTGCGTCGGTGAAATACTTTTTGTCCGCGCGGTCCACGGCGGCGAACACAGCGTGGAGCCGGTAGTAATCGCGCTGTGGGATGGGATCGAACTTGTGGTCATGGCACTGCGCGCAACCGACGGTGAAGCTGTTGAAGGTCTGCATCGTGGTCGCGACCATGTCATCGCGGTCGAGGTGGCGTGCAATCTTCCCGTCAATCTTCGTCTCCGGCACTTCCGCGTGGCCGATGAAATCCCACGGCCCCGCCGCGATGAAACCCAGCGCCTCCACCCCATCGCGCGTGCCGGGGAAGAGCACGTCGCCGGCGACCTGCTCCTGGATAAAGCGCGCGTAAGGCCGGTCCTCGTTGAAGGCGCGAATGACGTAGTCGCGATAAGGCCAAGCGTTCGGGCGGGGCTTGTCTTTGTCGTAGCCGTGCGTGTCGCCGTAGTGAACGACATCGAGCCAGTGCCGCGCCCAGCGCTCGCCGTAGTGCGGGGAGGCGAGGAGCTTGTCCACGAGGCGCTCGTAGGCGGCGTTCCCACTTTCCCGCTTTCCCACTTTTTCACCTGCCTGCGCCGGAGCAGGTGGGAGAGTGGGAGAGTGTGAAAGTGAGAACTCCCGCACGAACGCCTCGACCTCCTCCGGCTTCGGCGGCAGGCCGAGCAGGTCGAAGTAAAGCCGGCGAATCAACACGTGCGGCTCGGTCTCGGGCGACTGCGGGAGGTTCTTCTCCTGCAACTTTGCCACGACGAACGCGTCCACCGGACTTTGAACTCGAACCTTTGCACCTTGAACAGCCGGCACCGCTGGCCGCACCAGTGGCTTGAGCGACCACCAGTCGGTCGAGCTGGCTTGAGCGCCACGGGCTTCGGAGCAAATCAGTGCGAGAAGCACTAGCTGGAAGGCGCGGGCCGGTGATGCGAGGGGGCGGAGTGACTTCATGCCAGTAATTCCTTGATGACCTCGCCGTGGACATCGGTGAGGCGACGGTCGATGCCATTGTGGCGAAAGGTGAGCTGTTCGTGGTGGACGCCCAGCAGGTGGAGCATCGTCGCGTGGATGTCGTAGCAAGTCGTGGGATGCTCGCGGTTCAAGGGCTTGTAGCCCCACTGGTCGCTCTCGCCGTGCGTGACACCGCGCTTGATGCCGCCGCCGCAGAGCCAGTTCGTGAAAACGAAGGGATTGTGGTCACGGCCCTTGCCTCCTTGTGTGCTGGGCATCCGGCCAAACTCGGTGGTCCAGAGGATGATGGTGTCGTCGAGCAGGCCGCGCTGCTTGAGGTCTTGGATGAGCGCGGACGCGCCGCGCGCCATGCCGCGCGCGAGCGGGCCGTGGTCGCGCTCGATGTCCTCGTGCGAATCCCAGTTGCGACGCGGGTGGCCGTTGTCGTTGCCGCTCCAGATTTGCACGAAGCGCACGCCGCGTTCGAGCAGCCGGCGGGCGACGAGGCACTTGCGCCCGAAGATGTCGGACTCCTCCTCGGTGTTGATTTCCTTGGGCCACTCCTTGCGCGAGTTGTTGATGCCGTAGGCGCGCAGGAGGTAGTCCGGTTCGCGCGAGATGTCGAGTGCCTCGGGGGCGGCGAGTTGCATCCGCGCGGCGAGTTCGTAGCTGCGGATGCGCGATTCGAGGCGGCCATCGCCCGCGCGGGAGGTGGCGTGGGCTTGGTTCAGCTTCGCCATCACGGCGTGCGCGGCGGCTTCGCTATCGCGGGTGACGAAGGTGCCTTGCTTGTGGGGGAAGAGGTCGGCGATGGGCGTCTCGGTGCCGGGGTAAATCACCGTGCCGCTGTGCTGCTGCGGGAGAAAGGCGGCGTCCCAGTTCTTCGTGCCGTTGCTCGCGAGGCCGCGATGGTCCGGCAATACGACGAAGGTGGGCAGGTTTTCGTTCTCCGTGCCGAGGCCGTAGCTGACCCAACTGCCCATGCCGGGAAAGCCGGGCAGGTTGAAGCCCGTGGCCTGGAGAAATGTGGCCTGCGAGTGGACGCCAGTCTTGCCGACGACGTTGTGGATGAAGGCAAGTTCGTCCGCGACGTGGCCGAGGTCGGCGACGGGGTCGCTCAACATTTTGCCGGACTGGCCGTAGGGCTTGAAGTCCCACACGGGTTTCTTCCACGGACCAAGGCCGTTCTGAAACGCCTCGACGGCCTCGCCGAAGTCGCTGGGCTGGCCGTCGCGCTTCACCAGCTCGGGCTTGAAGTCGAAGAGGTCGAGGTGGCTGGCGGCGCCGGCCATGAAGAGCTGGATGACGCGCTTCGCCTTCGCGGGGTAATGGGGTCTGGCGTCTGGGGTCTGGGGATTCGCGGCGAGCGCACCGGCACGACTGAGCAAGCTCGCGAGGGCAATGCCACCGAGACCGCCGCCGCTTTGTTGGAGGAACTCGCGGCGCGACTGCGGCCGCAGCGGCGCAACACGATGGAAAGGCGAGTCGTTCTTCATGCGTTCAACGGGTGGCTTTGGCGGCGGGCTGCTTGAGCAGGCGGGCGAGGTCGGCAGCTGCTTCGTGGATGTGAAATTGCATGGCCGCATGCGCACGGTCCGCATCGCCAGCCGCGACGGCGGCCAGCACGGCTTCATGCTGCTCGTGGGCGCGCGCGCTGCCCGTGGTGGAGACCGTCACCGAACGGCTCTGGCGGCCCAGATCGCCGAGCGATTCCAGCAGCAACACCAGCACTTCATTGCCGGAGGCGCGGGCGAGCTGGCGATGAAACTCAAGGTCCAGCTCGATGGCCTCCTCCAAGTCGGTGGCGGCGGCCAAGCGGGCTTGGACTTGCTTCAAGGCCCGCAGCGCAGCCGGGTTCACGCGCTCGGCGGCAAGGCGGGCCACTTCCGGCTCCACCAGCAGGCGCACCTCGAGGAGCTGGCGGAGGCGGTCCGCCGTGTCGGGAATCAGCAGGGCCAGCGAGCCGTTGAGCGGCTTGTGCAGCTTGTCCACCACCTTGATGCCTATGCCGTGCTGGACTTCGATGAGGCCCTGCAGCTCCAGCCGCTTGGTCGCCTCGCGGATGACGGTGCGGCTCACGCCCAGTTGTTCGGCGAGCTGGCGCTCGGGTGGCAGCCAGCCATCGCCGCCGTTGCGCTCCGCGCGGATTTCCGTGGCGAGCCGCTGGCAGACATCAGTCACCAACGAGGCCGGACGATCAATGGTTGAGAGCGTGATTGTTGGGAGGTCATCCCACTTGAATCAAAGGCCGTCAAGTCCTGGGTTTTGCTCGGTCAAAACAGGGGCTTCAATGGCCACCGAAACTGCCTGCTTCAGCCATGCTGTCCCGCTCAAGTATCGGTAAACGGTCCCGCGCCGAGGGCCTTCAGCGCTTCGCGGACTTTCACGCCGCCAACCTCTTGCGGGTTTTTCTTCGCGGCGACGGCCAGCGCGTCAGCCGTTCCAGCGGCTTCACCCATCGCCATCGCGGTCACGGTCACACGCGTGGAGGCGTGCGCGCCGCGCGTGGCGGAGTGGCAGCGACCGGCGACGAGCAGGTTTTCAATCTTCTGCGGCAACAGCGAGCGTTAGGGAATGTCGTAAGGCTCCGGCTGAACTTTCTTGGGATCAAAGTCGTTCGCGCTGCCGGCCACGCTCGAAGTGCCGGAGGTTTACACCTGGGACCCGAAGGCGCGCATCCACTCCATCGGCGGCATGGGCAAGGTCGGGAACATTGACCATCTCGAAGGCAAGGCGCATGTCGAGCTCTTCAACTGGCGGAAGGCCGAGCGCGTGGCGCAATTCCCCGGCGACAAGGGCAAAGGGCTCATCACGCATCTGGTCTTCCATCCGCAAGGGGACTGGCTGCTGGGCGCGCGCGGCGACGGCAAGGGCCTCTTCATGTTCCTCGACGTGGCGACCGGCAAG
>SIBB01000069.1 GCA_009695395.1 Pedosphaera sp.
AGCGCGTAGGCGACACGGCGGAAGTTGTTGACGCTGGGGTCGCGGTTGAGCGTGACGTGCTCGACATCGGCAAGTTTCACCCCGGCCTCGCTCAACACGTAGCGGATGGCCTCCGACGGCATGCCGGACCAGTGCTTCACGCGACGAAAGCGCTCTTCCTCAGCACACGCCACGAGCTTCCCATCGCGCACTAAGCACGCGGCGGAGTCGCCGTGAAACGCGTTGAGTCCGAGGATGACGGCCATACCAAGCGTTCAGGCCAAGCTGCCGCCCTTGGTCGCGGGCCGGAACTTTCCGGCCAGACCGTGCTGGCGCGCTGCGTTCAATTGTCCGTTTCGCGACACAGTGTCGGAAACCGTCTGCGCGCCCGGCGGACCGGGCGAAAAGTCACTTGCCCAAGAATCGGATGAGCAACGGCAACAGGCCCGCCGCGCGGCTGTGCCACGTCTCCAATTGCTTGACGCGCTGAACGACATGGTCGCGTTCCGCTGCGGGCGCGGCGACGGCAAGGCGTTTCAGCCGTGCCAGCCGACCTTCGCCACTTTCGAGGCGCGGCTCGATCTGCTCTTTCAAGAACCCGCTGGCCAACGCCCGCAACCCGGTCTCCGCCTCGTAGTGGTCGCATCGGGAGTCGTGATCATCGCACGCCCGCACGGCACCGGTGCTGCGGAGGAATTTCAGCCCCTGGCTGGCCGAGCCTTTGCTGATATCCAGCCGCTCGACGATGTCATCCAAGCTCAGGGGAACCGTGGAAATGTAGAGGAGTCCGTAGATTTGCCCGATGGACTTGGGCAAGCCCACCACCTGCGCCAGGCCCACAAACAAGTCCACTGCCTCGGACTCCAACGGCGACAGACCCGCCAGCAGGGGAACGCTGGATGGACGGCGAGGTGCGATTTCGGTAGCAAGCGCCATGACAACGATTGGGATTAGAGCAGAAGAATGGAAACTGTTCAATATTTTTTGAACAGTCGTGTTTACCACTCTGTGCTACGGCCGTGGCCGTTGCTGTAACAGCAGTGCCGTGGGCTCCGTGAGCACGACGCGCTTGTGCCGCGCGATGTGGTCGGAGTGCGCGTGGCTGACCACGGCCCATTCGTCCGAACTCTGCGAGTCGCGAGCGCGGAGTCACCAAGGATGCTCGATGGGCAACGCCGAAGGTTCAATTGTCGAAGTGCTTCCAGTGGCCCTGACGCCGTGCTAAAACGTGCCATGCGCAGCTACGAGAACTTCATCGGCGGCGACTGGGTGTCCGCCCAGTCCGGCCAGACCTTTACCAACCTCAACCCCGCCGACACGCGCGAAGCCGTCGCGCAGTATCCGCAGGGCGGACGCGCTGATGCGCTCGCGGCCATCGCCGCCGCCCAAGCCGCCGCGCCCGGCTGGGCCGCGCAGACCTCCGTTGCGCGCGGGCGCGTGTTGAGCAAGGCGTCGCAGCTCATCGAGGCGCGCAAGCCCGAGCTGGCCGAACTGCTCACCCGCGAAGAAGGCAAGACGCTCGCCGAGGCCACCGGCGAAGTGCAGCGCACCGCCGACATCTTCCGCTTCTTCGGCGGCCTCAGCTACGTGCTCGGCGGGCAGACCATCCCGCACGATTTGCCGAGCCAGTTGCTCTACACCCGCCGCGAGCCGCTCGGTGTCGTCGCGCTCATCACGCCGTGGAATTTCCCCATCGCCATTCCCGCGTGGAAAATGGCCCCGGCCCTCGTCAGCGGCAACGCCGTCATCATCAAGCCCGCCTCGCAAGCCCCCGCGATGACCTGCGAGCTGGCAAAAATTCTCACTGAAGCCGGTCTGCCCAAGGGCGTGCTCAACGTCGTCGTTGGTAGCGGCCGCGAAGTTGGCGGCGAACTTGCCACCCACCCCGCCGTCGTCGCCCTCTCCTTCACCGGCTCGCTCTCCGTCGGCTCGCAAATCTACCAGCAGCTCGCGCCGCGCATGGCCCGCGCGCAGATGGAGATGGGCGGCAAGAACCCCACCATCGTCCTCGCCGACGCCGACCTCGACCTCGCCGCGCGGCTCGTGGCCATCGCGGGCTTCGGTCTCACCGGCCAGGCTTGCACGGCGACCAGCCGCGTCATCGTCGAGCGCAGTGTGGCGGACGCGTTCGCCGCGAAGCTCGTGGAGAAGGCCAAGGCCATCGTCGTGGGCAACGGCTTGAAATCCGGCGTCACGATGGGCCCCGCCGTGAGCAAGGCGCAGCTCGAAGGCAACTTGAACTACATCGCGATCGCCCAACAGGAAGGCGCGACGCTCCTCTGCGGCGGCGCGCGTCTCACCGACGGCGACCTCGCGCACGGCTACTTCATGGAGCCCACCGTGCTCGGCAAGGTCGCCCCCACCGCGCGCATCGCTTGCGAGGAAGTCTTCGGCCCCGTCGTCGGCATCATCCCCGTGGACAGCTTCGACGAGGCCCTCACCGTCGCGAACAGCGTGGACGTGGGGCTCAGCGCCAGCCTCGTCACGCGCGACTTGAAGAAGGCGATGCTCTACACCGAGCGCATCCAGGCCGGCGTGGTGAAGGTGAATCAAATCTCCACCGGCCTCGCGCTCCAAGCCCCCTTCGGCGGCGTGAAGAAGAGCAGCACCGACTCGTTCAAGGAGCAGGGCGCAGGCGCTGTCGAGTTCTACTCGAAGCTGAAGACGGTGTATCTGGACTACTCGGCGTGAACACCCGTTGCACGGCTTGGCCGGCTCGAATATATTTCTTTCATCAGCTTTCTGGAAATTAAACACGAGGCCAAAGCCCTCTCCAACCGGGAGCGCGCGGCGCTCGTGACGACGCTGCTGGACACCTTCCCAAAACCGCCCGGGGATGTCTCCGACGAAGAGGAGGATCGCCCTGATCGGGAGCTTGAAGGAGGGAGCGTCGAGCCGATTTCGCACGCTGAATTTGTCCGCCGTGTCGAGCGGGAGCGCGGACGATGCGGGTGGTCTATCACCCGGCTGTGCAGCGGGACGTGTCCGCCATTCTACGCTACTATGACGGCATCGCCAGCCGGTTGGGCGACGAGTTTTGGATGGAGCTCATGGGCTGCATTGAAAGGGCTGCACTGCATCCTGAACGCTCCCATCCTGTGGATTCGGGCCCGGGCGAGTGAACTTGCGGAGATTTCCCTACCACTTTCTTTTCCGCGAGAAGCCGGACTGCATTCGTATCACGGTTGTTCGTCACCACAAACAGCACCCGGGCACTGGAATGCTACGCCGGTGAAGCGCCACCCGGCGTGAGGCTCGCTTCCTGACGAGGGTGCAGTTTTTGAATTGTGCGCCGCGATGTTCGCGCTGACTCTTTCGTCCGTTCACTGCATTTACCATTCCCAGGACAGGTCTGGCCGTATGGAACAATGAATCTTCTGCTACTCGCGTGCTCTTCTCCTCACTCGAATTCATCTTTGTGTTCCTGCCGCTGACGTGGGCGGCGTTCTACGTGGCGAACCGGTGGCTCAGGCTGCGGATGGCGCTGGGAGGGCTCGCGATGGCGTCGGTGGTCTTTTACGGGTGATGGCGACCGGAGGGGCTGGTTCTGTTTCTGGGATCGGTGACGGCAAATTACGGAGTGTCCCGGCTTCAGTGCTGTCCGGTTTAGCAACCTCGTAAACATTGGTGATTGCTGGTGTGGGGTGGTTGGGTTTGCGACGCGACCTGAGCAAATACCTGCGACAGGGGCATTTTATCGAACAGCGTGAGGCTCAAAATTTGTAGGACAGTGTAGAGATTAGTTTCCAGATGCAGACGTTTTTTCAACAACGCCACAAGAAGGTAAAGGGCGATGGCACTACAGATTTGGAGGCGCACCGGGTTGGGGCTTGTGCCGTAGAAGGCCTTGATGCGCAGATGTTGCTTGAGCGACTTGAAGAACAGTTCGATCTGCCAGCGGTGGCACGGTGAAGTTGTTGGTCAGGAAGACCAGCGGTCAGCCGGTCTTTGGATCGCGATAGCCGATGTGCCGCAGCGGGGCGGGGTAATCGAGCCGGGCGTAAAAGCCGGTGGTGACCACGGTGGGGAAGTTGCCTTGGAGCGAGAGCAGCCTGTGCAGTTTGATGGCCGGCTTGTGGCGGCGGAACTTGGCCCACGGAAACAACGCCAGGCACAGGTCAATGGTGGTGGAGTCCAAGGCGGCGGCGGCTTGCAGTTCGACACCCGAAGGATCGCCCGCATAGAGGGCAGTGGCCTGCTGGATGAGGACTTGGGCGAAGTCGGCGAAGATGCGCCAGTCGTGCTTTTCATTGGCGTCGGCCAGCGTGGTGCGGGCGATGGGCTGGCGGAAGCCGGAGTGATAGAGGCGCGGGCCGAAGCAGGCCAGCCAGGTTTCAATGGAATAGCCATGTCGCAACTCCGGTCGCTTCGCCGCCTTGTCAAAGCCCGCGCACGAGAACAGATTTCCGCCGATGAAACTTTCTCCGATGGTCATCGGCATGACACTGGGTGGGGCGCTGCTCGCGTTGTTGATCGGCGGGCTCCTGTTGGGCCGGTCTTCGATGAGGGTGTCTGTTCCACCTTCCGCGCCCCTGCCGGTGCCACCGACGCCGCCAACGGCCAGCACGAACGTCCAAACCTTCTTCGTCCGCGGCGTCGTGAAGGAGCTCAAGGCCGACGGCAAAACCGTCGTGATTGACCACGAGGAAATCCCAAACTACATGGCGAAGATGACCATGCCGTTCAAGGTGAAGGACACCAACCAGTCCGCCAGCCTCGGCACGAACGACCCAATCCACTTCCGCCTCAACGTCGCGGAATACGAGAGCTGGATTGACCAAGTTACCAAGACTGGAAAGGGGGCGTCGCCGGTCGCGGACCCGGACCGCAAGAGCTTCCGCCTCGTGCGCGACGTGGAGGTGCTGAAGGAGGGCGACGCGCTGCCGAGTTACCCGCTCACGAGCCATCTGGGCAAGGCGTTCAACACCGCGCAGTTCAAGGGGCAGGCACTGGCCATCACCTTCATCTTCACGCGCTGCCCGATTCCCGATTTCTGCCCGCGCATGGATTTCCGGTTTTCGGAGGTGACGAAGCGGATGAACGCGCTGCCCGACGCGCCAAAGAACTACCACCTCATCTCGCTGTCCTTCGATGTGGATTACGACACGCCGCTGGTGTTGCAGAACCACGCGAACCGGGTGAAGGCGCAGCACGGTGCGGATATGAGCCAGTGGACCTTCGCCACGGGGAAGCTCATTGACATTGATGATCTCACGGAGCGCTTCGGCATGACCTTTGCGCGCGAACCGGGGACGGTCCCGTTCAACCACAACCTGCGAACCGTGGTGGTCGATGCCGCCGGCAAAGTGCAGAAAGTTTTCGTCGGCAACGAATGGAAGGCAGATGCCCTCGTGTCCGAGTTGGAGAAGGCGGCAAAGGCTAAACCGTAGCCCTCGGTCCCGGTCGGTGGGACAGGATTGTGTTTCCGAGGAAGAGCGGAAGGCCTACTTCGCCTGATAATACTTTCGCGTGTATTCCTGCACCATCCGCCACGTGCTGAACTGCGGCACCAGCGTGGTCATCGCGCGGCGGACCTTGCCGAGCCACTGGCGCGGGATGCCGCCGGCATCGCGGTTGTAGAAGCACGGGATGACTTCCTCGGTCAGCACTTTGTAGGTGTTCTCGCTGTCGCGCAGGTCCTGCTCCTCGATGCTCGCGGGGTGCGAGTCGTCGCCGATGGAGAAGCCGTTGTGGCCGTCATAGCCCTCGCGCCACCAGCCGTCCATGATGCTCATGTTGAGGCAGCCGTGGCAGCCGCACTTCATGCCGCTGGTGCCGGAGGCCTCAAGGGGGCGGCGGGGGTTGTTCAGCCACACATCGCAGCCGGAGACCATCTGGCGGGCGACATGCACGTCGTAGTTCTCGATGAAGAAGAGGTGGCCCTTGAGGTCGCTGAACTTGCTGAGGTGGATGATGTGCTGGATGAACTTCTTGCCCTCGTCGTCGCGCGGGTGGGCCTTGCCGGCGAAGATGAACTGCACGGGGCGCTGCTTGTCGTGCGCGAGCTTCACGATGTTCTCGAACTGCTGGAAGACGAGCGGCGCGCGCTTGTAGGTGGCGAACCGGCGCGCGAAGCCAATGGTCAGCGCGTCCGGGTTCAGCATGTGGTCGAAGGTGATGAAGTCGCTCTGCGAGAGGCGCTGGCCCTGAAGCAGGAGGCGGCGGCGGGAGAACTCAATCAGCTCGCGGCGCAGCCGGTAGCGCAACGACCACAGCTCCTCGTCGGAGATGAACGCCGGGTCGGCCATGCGCGACCAGAACTCGGGCTCGTTAATCTCCCGCTCCCAATCAATCGAGGGCTTGCTCTTCCAGAAGCGCGTCGTCTCGCTCGTCGAGGTGTCGGGGTTCGCGTGGGCTGCCCTGAGTTTGTTGCGCCAGAAGCGGCGGACGGTGCCCTTCATCCAGCCGGCGACGTGGATGCCGTTGGTGACGTGGCCGATGGGGACTTCGTCCACTGTCTTGCCCGGGTAGAGGCACTGCCACATCTCGCGGCTCACCGCGCCGTGCAGTTCGCTCACGCCGTTGGCGGCGCGGGAGCCTTTCAGCGCCAGCACGGTCATGCAGAACGGTTCCTCCTTGTCCGCCGGGTTCACGCGGCCCAAGCCCATCAGCTCCTGATGCGACAGCTTGAGGCTCGTGCCAAACTTGTTCGCGGCGAAGCTCATCAGGTCGCTGCTGAAGCGGTCGTGGCCCGCCTCCACCGGCGTGTGCGTGGTGAAGAGACATTGCTGCTTCGTCTCGGCCCACGCTTGGGCGAAGGGCTTGCCATCGGCCATTTTCTCTCTCGCGAGTTCGAGCGTGAGGAAGGCGGCGTGGCCCTCGTTCATGTGGAAGGTCGAAGGTTGCAGGCCCAGTTCGCGGAGCAGGCGCACGCCGCCGACGCCCAGGAGAATTTCCTGCATGACGCGCGTGGTGGTGTCGCCGCCATAGACGCGCAGCGTGAGGTCCCGCTGGTGCGGCTCGTTCTCGGGCAGGTTCGCGTCGAGGAGATAGACCGGGCAACGGCCCACGTTGCAGCGCCACGCCTTGAAGCTCACGGTGCTGGCGGCGACCTTCACCCTGCAAACCAACGGGTCGCCGTTAGCATTGAGCACGGGCTCGATAGGCAGGTTCTGAGGCTTAAGCTGCGAGTAAAATTCCGTCTGCCAGTTGTCCGCGTTGACGGTCTGCTGGAAGTAGCCTTCGCGGTAGAAAAGCGTGATGCCGACGAAGCCCAGACCGAGATCGCTCGCGGCCTTCGCGTGGTCGCCGGCGAGCATCCCGAGGCCGCCTGCCGCGATGGGCAGCGTCTCGTGGAAGCCGAACTCCGCGCTGAAGTAGGCGACGGGATTCTTTAGCAGCTCCGAGGCGTTCTGCGCGCACCAGGTGTCCTTGTTGGTGAGGTAGGCGTCGAAATTCTTGAGCGCAGTGCGCACGCGGTCGGCGAACTCCGGCTCCTGGAGGCGCATCTTCAGCTCGTAGTCGGAGACCTCGTGCAGGATGGCGACGGCGTTGTGGTAAAGGTTCGTCCAGCCGCGCGGCGAGAGGTCGTGAAAAATCTCCTGCGGCTCCTGATTCCAAGTCCACCAGAGATTCCGCGAGAGGCGGTGAAGTCCGGCGGTCAGTTCGGCGAGTTCAGCGGGCGTGAGTGGTTTGTGGTTCATGGGACAGCGTTCTCCAATGGGGTGCCGGAGATGGGATTTGCCGGCTAGCAGCAATGACTACGGTAGGGCGGCACGGGCTTGGCCGCAAATAAAAAGCCTGCCCGCCACGCGCTCCTTGAACCCTCTTGCGGCGAAGTCACGACTCAGTAAGTCGCGCGGCCGCCGGAGAGGTCGAAGACGCCGCCCGTCGTGAACGAGCAATCATCCGAGCAGAGCCACGAGACGAGCGCGGCCGCCTCGTCCACCTTGCCGAATCGGCCCATCGGAATCTTCGAGAGCATGTAGTCAATGTGGTATTGCGCACATTGCTTGAGGATGTCCGTCTGGATGACCGCCGGGGTGATGCAGTTCACGAGGATGCCGTTCTGCGCGAGTTCCTTGCCCAGCGACTTCGTCAGGCAAATCACGCCCGCCTTCGCCGCGCTGTAGTGGGAGGCGGTCGGGTTGCCTTCTTTGCCGGCGATGGAGGCGATGTTGACGATCCGTCCGTATTGCTTCTCCAGCATGATGGGCACGACGGCGCGGCAGACGTAGAAGACGGCGTTGAGGTTGGTGTTCACCACCGCGAGCCACTGCTCGGGCGTGAGTTCCCAAACCTTCCCGTTCACGCCGGCGATGCCCGCGTTGTTGACGAGCAACTCGATGGAGCCGAACTCCTGCTTCGTGCCGGCGGCGGCGGCGCACACCGCGTCGGGATTGGTCAGGTCCACCGTCTGCGTGGTGACCGTGCCGAGTGCCGAGAGGTTCTGCTGCGCGTCCTTCAGTGCATCCGCGTCTCGGTCCCACAGGCAGACGCGCGCGCCGGACTGGAGCAGGCGCGTGGCGATGGCGAAGCCGATGCCGCGCGCGCCGCCGGTGACAATTCCGTTCTTACCCTTCAAGTCGAGTTGGTTCATGGCGCGGTTTGGTTAGCGGCTCAGAAGGCGGCGGACAAGCACGTTCTCGCCGCCGCCGCCGCCAGGGTTGACGCGCCTCTGCCCGCCTCGGCAGAGTCACCGCACTCTAACCATGCAATCTCCAGCCAATCCCGGCATCCGCTACGCGCACACCAACCTCATCGCCAACGACTGGAAGCGGCTGGTGGATTTTTACACGCAGGTCTTCGCGTGCGAACCGGTGAGCGCGGAGCGCGATCATCACGGGCCACACATCGACGCGCTCACGGCGATGCCCGGTGAACGGATTCGCGGGCGGCACCTGCGCCTGCCCGGTCACGGCGAGCGCGGCCCGACGATCGAGATTTTCACCTATGCGAAGAACGAACCACTCCTGCCGACCGCGCTGAATCGGCCCGGCTTCGCGCACCTCGCCTTTGAAGTGCCGGACGTGGATGTGAAGCGGCAGGAAATTCTTTCGTGGGGCGGCAAGGACGTGGGCCAGCTCGTGACGATTGACATCCCCGGTGCAGGCCGGCTGACGCTCATCTACATGGCCGATCCCGAGGGCAACATCGTCGAGTTGCAGAAGTGGCACTGAGTCGTGGACAATTGTCCACGGCGGGATTGGCAACGGGGGCTGAAAAAAACATCCTCAAGCCATCCCAACCACCACCACCCTCAAAATCAGCCGCCGCCACCGCGCTGAAGTTGGCGCGCGACGGAACAGTTCGGAGGGGTGCAGGTAGTGCAATCCACTGGAAAGGAAATGATGAATCCCGCGACCGAATCGAAGCCTGGAGGCATGGGCGTCTTCAAATACGACTTATTGCTCCTGTTGACCTCCATCATCTGGGGTGCGGCCTTTGTTGCCCAGCAGATCGCCATGGAGCGGGGACTGGAACCGATGACGTTCAACGGCCTGCGGTTTGCGCTCGGCTGTCTGTCGCTCGTGCCGGTGCTGCTGTGGCGCCGGCGGGGCCGGGAAATTGCCTCCGAGCCGACTAAGCTGCCGATCGCCGGCAGTGTGTGGGCGGGTTTGTTCCTGTTCGCCGCCGCCAGTCTGCAGCAGATCGGACTGCAATACACCTCCAGCGCCAATGCCGGTTTCATCACCGGATTCTATATCCTCTTCCTCCCGGTGCTCGGACTGTTCTTCGGCCACCGGGCGAGAGTGAGTCTGTGGGGCGGGAAGCGGTCAGCCTGGTGGGGTTGTATCTGCTGAGCGTCACCGGGGATTTTGTGATGTCCAAAGGAGATGTCCTGGTCATGGTCGTTGCGGTGCTGTGGGCCTGCCAGATCCTGGCCATTGACCGCGTCGCTGGCGACGGTGATCCCATCGTGATTTCCCTGCTGCAATTTGCCGTTTGCGCGATCTTGAGCTTGTTGGCGGCGGTCCTGTTCGAGAACTGGTCGCTGGAGGCGGTCAAGGCCGGAGCGGGTGCCGTCGCTTTTGCCGGGATCATGTCGGTTGGCGTTGCCTTTACGCTGCAGGTGGTCGGCCAAAAGCACTGCCCGCCAGCGCCGGCGGCGATCATCATGAGCTTGGAAGCAGTCTTCGCCGCGATCGCCGGTTACCTCGTGCTCCATCAAACCATGCCGGGGCGGGCACTCATCGGCTTGCATTCTGATTCTGGCGGGAGTGCTGGTGGTGCAATTGGTGCCGATGCTGAAAAGGAAGAAGGCTCGAAGCTGACAACCCCACCGCCCATTTTCATCGCATTGAAAGCCGCTTTCGATCTGTTCGCAGAAATCTGGGGCTCGCTTCCGGGGCCCCCGCCATCCACACTTAGAGCCAAATAATGAAACACCTCCTCCTCACCCTCACGGCGCTTGCGGTCGGCAGCCTCGTCGCCCAGGCCGGCAAACCGCTGAAAGTCTTCATCCTCGCCGGCCAGTCGAACATGGAGGGGCATGCCGCAATCAGCACTTTCGACTATATCGGCAAGGACCCGCTGACGGCTCCCCTTCTCAAAGAGATGCGCAATGCCGATGGAACGCCACGGGTATGTGACAAGGTCTGGATGTCCTATTTGACCGGCCCTTATGACGGCAGTGCAAATGGCGAGGGCCTGGGGAAATTGACCGCAGGCTTTGGCGAACGGGGGAATAGACCTACCAAGGATGGCGGCAAGATCGGCCCTGAGTTCACCTTCGGGATCTATATGGAGAAACAGTTGAAAGAGCCCATCTTGATTATCAAGACCGCCTGGGGCGGCAGATCACTCAATACCGAATTCCGTCCGCCTAGTGCCGGGCAATACAAGCTGCCAAAAGAGATTCAGGAACTGTGGGACAAACATCCGCAGGGCGCCCACGGGATTCCCAAAGCCGAGGACCGGAAAAAATGGCAGGATGACAAGGATGCCGCCTCGGGTGTGTTTTACCGAATGATGATCGACCATGTGAAAAAGGTGCTGGCAGATCCCAAGCGGGTCTGTCCGGAATATGACGAGAAGGCTGGCTATGAAGTGGCCGGTTTTGTCTGGCTTCAGGGTTTTAACGATCTGGTCGATGGCCAGACCTATCCCAATAATAACTATGATGAATACTCGCGCTTGTTGTCACACTTCATTCGCGATGTTCGCAAAGACCTGTCAGCCCCGAAGATGCCATTCGTGATCGGCGTGCTGGGTGTTGACGGTGAGAGCAAAAATGTAAATTTCCGCAAGGCCATGGCCGCACCGGCTAACCTGCCCGAGTTCAAGGGCAATGTGGTTGCGGTTGAGACCGCTCCCTTCTGGGATGATACCATTGCCGCCGCTCAGCCCAAGCAGGGTGAGTATAATAATATCGTCGGCACTGCTCACACATTGAAAAAAGATGGCTCTTTCGACAGGGAACGGAAATGGGACGGTTACTGGAAGCCGGTTGGCAAGCCTCTGCCAGAGGAACGGAGCTGGCGCTTCGCTACGATTGAGCCCACTG
>SIBB01000070.1 GCA_009695395.1 Pedosphaera sp.
GAGCAGGTATTCACGCAGCATGGGGCCAAGGGCGGCCCGACCATCGCCGCGGCGCGAATAGGGCGTGGGACCAGCTCCCTTTAACTGGATGTCAAAACGATGGCCTGCGGGCGTGAGGTGTTCGCCGAGGAGGATGGCGCGCCCGTCGCCGAGCCGAGTCAGATTTCCATACTGGTGTCCGGCATAGGCTTGAGCAATAGGCTCGGCACCGGGGAAAAGCTGGTTCCCGGTGAAGTGGGCGGCGGCGTCCGGGCCGGTGAAGGCCGCGGGGTCAAGCCCGAGGAATTGTGCCAACGGACGGTTGAAGACAACGAGTCGCGGCTCGGCGACGGGCGTGGGGTTCACCCGGAAGTGGAATGTTTCCGACAGGCGCGCGTAGGAATTGTCGAAGTGCCACTCAGCGCGGAGCGGAGCCGATTCTGATTTCATCATGCTCAGTTCAATATGGCGTGACTCTGCGCTGCACCGACAGGGAAATTGACCGCGCCATTTTACCGAGCCGGTCGTGGATACGGGCAGAATGGGATGGGTGGTTCGACATTTTAAGGAAGTATGGACCCTGGTTAAGTATCAATCCGCCCCATCTCCGATCCATTACACCGCAAGGCTGACCTACATACGAACTACGTGGGCGACATTTAACGCGGTGAGGAAAACGTGTCGGTTGATGCGCTGGTGCGCCTGGCCTCGTCGGCCTCGAATTTTATTCGCTCGGTGCGCCGGCTGAAACTCCTGCGGTGAACTTGCCCTTGCCGTCGGCCCCGCCCTGCCCAGATAGTTCGCGCGGCATGGGTCAGCACGAGTCTTTTTACCGGAACAACGAAGCTTACGCGGAGTTTCTCGCAGGCTGGGACCCGGTGTTCTACGGCAAATACACTGATGCGCTGAGGCCCGAGAGGGCGGGTGGGCGCGCACTGGATGTGGGCTGCGGCGTGGGGCAGGTCGTGGCTGCGCTGACGCGCGATGCCGTGGAAGCGCACGGCGTGGATGTGTCGGAGCCCAACGTCGCGCGGGCGCGTGAGTTCAGCGAGCGGTGTCAGCTTTACGATGGCAGGCGCCTGCCTTTTCCCGACCGTCACTTCACCCGCGTCGGCGCGCTGAACGTCCTCGAACACGTGGATGAGCCGGAGGCGTTCCTCGCCGAGTTGGTGCGCGTAACGGAGCCGGGCGGCAAAGTGATCGTCTCCAGTCCGAACTTTCTGCGCGTGGTCGGCTTCCGCGACTACCACCACCGGATGCGCGGGCTGGGCAACAAGTGGCGGAACCTTCAGCGCCTGCTGGCGAAGCGGCGGCAGATGACGTCAGCCCCGGAGCAGGTGCGGTTCGAGAGGGTGGCTCCTCTGGTAAAGACGCCCTTCGAGCCGGACGACGACGCCATCATCATGACCAACGCGCTGGAGATGGCGTTCCAATTGGAGCGCCTCGGCTGCGTGGTGGAGCGCACGCTGTGCACGGACCGCCATGTGTTCCCGCCGCTGGACTGGCTGCTGAATCTCACGCCGCTGCGCCACGGGATGTTGTGCGCGTTCGTGGTGGCGAGGCGGAAGGACTGAGCCTGTGCCGGCGACCCACATGATCAACACCGACTGGGAGGCGCAGTATCAGGCGAAGGACACGCCGTGGGACAAGGGCGAGGCTTCACCCGGCCTCGCGGACTGGCTCGCGACGCAGCCGCACGCAACGCGCGGCACGGTGCTGGTGCCGGGCTGTGGGCTGGGATATGACGTGCGGGCTTGGGCGGTGGCGGGGTTTTCAGCAACGGGCTTGGACATCGCGCCGAGCGCGGTGGAAAGGGCCCAGGCGGCGGGGGCGAGCGAGCGAACGGAGTTTCGCCTCGGTGATTTCCTCGCGGACGAACCGTCCGCGCCGTTCGACTGGGTTTTCGAGCACACGTGTTTCTGCGCTATCCAACCCGCCCGCCGCGACGATTACCTGCGGGCGCTGCTGCGCTGGCTCAAGCCGGGCGGGCATTACCTCGCCGTCAACTACTTCATCCCGGACACGGACGGCCCGCCGTTCGGTGTGGACCGGGAGGAAATCTGGGCGCGGTTCTCGCCGCACTTCGAACTGCTGGAGGAGTGGACGCCGCGCTCGTATCCAAACCGCACCGGGCTGGAACGGATGTTTCTTTGGCAGCGAAGGGAGTAGGGGACAGGAGATGGGGGGATAGGGCGGCCGGCCGCAGATCCCAACTATGGCCTTTCCCTTTTACCTTCGTCCCAACGTCTACTTCCCGAGGACGTCGAGCATCTCGACCTCGAAGTAGAGCACTTCGTTCCCGCCGATGCCGGGCGGGCTGCCGCGCTCGCCGTAGGCGAGGTAGTGTGGGATGAAGAGCTGCCACTTGCTGCCCTTGGGCATGAGCAGCAGCGCCTCGGTCCAGCCCTTGATGACCCCGGTCACGTCAAACTCGCCGGGCAGGTTCTTCTCGTAGGAGCTGTCGAAGATGCCGCCGGGCTGGAGGGTTTTCTTATCAATGACCTTGCCGGTGTAGTGGACGCGCACCCTGTCCTTGTCTGTGGGCAGCTTGCCGGTGCCGGCCTTGATGATGCGGTATTGCAGGCCGCTGGGGCGCTCGACGACATCGGCCTGCTGCTTGTTCTTCGCGAGAAATTCCTTGCCGGCCTTGAGGTTGATCTCGGCCGCTTCCCTCTTGTCCACCGTGGGGGGATTGAATGACGTCGGGCGGTTGGTGACACCTTGGGCCGTCAGTATTCCCGGCGTGGTGGGGACGACAGGCGCAGTGAGCCATGGCGCGTTCTTGGGAACGGGCAGGCGCAAGGAGGTCAGGAGTTGCAGGCGCATCTGAGGGCTCCACCCCTCGCCGGGCGGCGCGTCAATGAGCCGATCCAGCACCAACTGGCGGAGCTTGGGCAGCGTCGGCAAGTCCACGCGGTCGCGCTCCGAGCGCTCCACCTTCTTGCCGTATTCGCGGTGAATCTGCTGGATGAGCCGCACATAGCCTTGCGCGCGATCGTCCTCATCACCAATAGCCAGCTCGTAAAAGTGACGCATGAACATGCCCTCGATGGCGCTCTGCACCTTGTCCTTGCCGAGGTCCATCAACTCCTTGTAGCGCTCCATCACGAACTCAGTGACGTTTTGGCCGGGCCGCGTGTAGCGGTTGGGATATTTCTTGCCGAGGTAGTCATGCCAGCGCGCGGCGTCCTGTTCGCGGTTGTGCAGGTAAAGGTCGGTGATGGCCTGCTTGAGGAAGTTAGCGTGGGCGTTCTTGACGTTGTCGAGGTTGGCCGGGTCGCCGGTCTGCATGTCCTCGTAGCCCTCGTTCGCCATCGGAATCGCAACGAGGTTCGGGCCGAACTCGAAGTATTTGTCGACCGGGTTGTAGATGAGCCGACCGCGCTGCGCAGCCAGCTGCATGGACTGGTAAACGACGCGGCGCAGGGTGATGAGCTGCTCGGGCTTGGAGTTCTTCAGACCAAGAGAGGCCCAGTAGATCGCGTGCGTCTCCGGCAGCCGCCATTCCAGCGGACCATACTTTGCGTCCACCTCGCGAGCGACCTTGGGGTCCATCTTGTATCGCTCGCGCAGGGCTTTCGCGCGCAGCTTCGCTTCGTCGGTCTGCGGGTTGATAAGTTCCTCCCAGTTGGGCGTGTGCTGGTTGCCGAACACCTCGGTCATCTGGCGCGCCCACTCACGCTTGTAGGTCATGTGGGCGTTGTCGAGGTTCGCGCCCATCTTGTGCTGGAAGTGCCACGCCAGCTCCCGGTAGATGAGCGTCTCGTTCGGGTTGTATTTGAGCGCCTCGTCGCGCAGCAGCTCGATGCCTCGGTTCACCCAGAACCAGCGGTCGTTCGGGTCGGGGAACTTCACAGAGATGTTGTAGGAGAGATTCCACGCCTGATGCACCCAGACGGCGACGAAGTGCGGCTGCATCTTCGTGATCCAGTCGGAGAGCTGCACCATCTCGAAGTATTTCTCGTCGATCTGAAGGTCATTGAGCCGGATCCAGAGCGCGTTGGAGATGAGGCCGCGGAAGCCGCCCAGCGCCACGGCGGTGAAGGCCATCGCCGGGGGCATGCTCTCGATGGCCTCGACGCGCGTGAGCTTGAGGCGGTTGCGCTCGACGGTCAGCTCGCGCTGCGCGAAGTGGACAAGCACCAGCAGCACCACAGTGAGCAGCGTGAGCAGGGGTTTCAAGAAGCGGCGGTCGTTCATGTCAGGCCTTGCCCTGTGCGGTCGCCAGTTCGCGCCGCGTGAAGGCGAGGATGCCGAACGCCGCGAAGATGCCACCGATGAGGCCCCAGATTTGCAGCACCGCCCGCAGGAGCGTCATCCACGTCACGCTCCGGCCCGTGCTCAACGCGTCAATCGGCGAGAAGGAATTCACCAGTGTCAGGACGTCGTGAGTGGCCTTGAAGATCGGAACCATGATGAAATCGACCGCGCCCAGCATGCCCTCGGGCACGCCGGTGTCGTGGTTCGTGCTGCCGAAAGTGCCATCCTTCACCACCGTCGCGATGGTCCCGCTGCTCAGGCCCACGATCAGCATGGCGATGGAGAAAGAAGCCGCGACCGGAAAGGACAGGTAGCTCGCTCCCGCGAGCCCGACCGCCGCGAGCAGACCCAGCCAGATGAAGAGGATGCCCACCCCCCGCGCGAAGTTCAGACCGAAGCCGCTCTCGCGGTAGAGCACCTCCAACCCTTCATCCTGGTCGAAGAGCAGCGCGGCTTGATTGGGATTGCCGAAGACGATGACCAGCCGGCCTTGGTCGTCGAGCAGGTTCTTGAACTGACCTCCCTTGACCGGTTCCCCCACCGGAATTCCTTTCGCATCGGTCAGATTGACGCCGAACTCATGGAAGGTGTCGGTGGTGAGCCCACGGATGATGCGGACGCGGTTCGTGGCATTGGGCGGTCCGATTTCCCAACGGGTCTCATAAGGCTCCGGCTTGGAGCTGTATTGCGACGAGCGGAATTTCACCCGGAGGTAAACGGGCGTGTTTTCCAACTGGGAGCGTGCCAGACCGGTTTCTATCACCCAACGCCGGGCCTGCTTCGGTGGCACGGCCTGATAATCAGACTTGAGGGACTCCTTCACGTCCTTGCGCACGGTGGCGAGGTCCGCGCCATTGGCCAGCGCTCCGATTTCCAACAGGCGCGCCTTGAGGATTTCCTCAACTCTAGCATCGAGGTCGGGCGGCACCTCCTTGAGCGAGCCACGCGCGATGAGTAGCTCGTTCTTCAAGATGGCCTGTTGCTTCTCCGGCAGGCTGGCGGCGCGCCATTGGATGAGAAGGTAAATCGAAAGCCCAGAGAGGCCGAGCAACGCAAGGTTCAGCCCCATGATGCCAAGCCATTTGCCCAGCCAGATCTGCCAGCGGGCGATGGGCTTCACCGCGACCATCTGCATCGAGCAATCCTCCACGTCGCGCGCCAGCGTGCCGGTGGCGAGCCAGAGCGTGACGAGGCCAAGGATGGCCGTGACCGCGCTGAGGGTGTAGGTGATGATGATTTGCACGAGCGCGCGCGCCGTGCCGTCGTGCTTGAGCATGAGCGGCAAGCCGACAACGACGAGCACCAGCAGCACGGCGAGCACGGGCAGCAAGCGATAGCGCACGACGGCCTTAATCGTGAGGCGTGCGATGGCCAGAATCTGTCGCAAGTCCGTCGGCACGTTGAACAGCGCCGGGGCCACGCCCAGCCGCCACTCGGTAGGCGCGTTCTCGCCGACGGCTTTGAACTTCGCGATGGCGTCAGAGGCTGAGGTGGCCGGAACGAGGCCCCTGTAATGGAAGCCGCGCTCTTGATACGCGCGGCTCAGAAGATAATTCGCACGGGCACCGAAGATGGCTTGCAGGCTGACGCCGATGGCGATGAGCAAGACGGAGTTTTCACTGATTAACTTGGTGGCGATGAGGGCGAGCACCGCGTGAACCACGAGCAGTGCCAGCGCCGGAACCCACAGCTTCCGTGCGAATGCCCACGCCCAGCCCAGCACGGCTGCCGGCCATGAGAAGCCGTGCTTCACGGCGGCAAGCCCCTGGTGCGGATGCTTCAGGATTTCAAAGTGGGCGGACATGGCGGACTACTTCGGCTTGCCCAGCAGGTTCGCGAGCTTCTCGTTCGCCTTCACTTCGTCGAGCGCGGTTTTCGCGGCGACTTCGACTCTGGGCTCGGGCGTCGAGACCGTGGGTGCGGCGAGGGCGGCAAGTTTCTTCTGTGACTCCACTTCGACAGCGGTCGGGACCACGACGAGGGGCGGGAGGGCTTCTGCAAGGGGAGCGTTGGCGACGAGGCGGTCGAGCACGCGCGCTTGCTGCTGCGCACCGGCTTCCGCACTCCCGCGCAGGTATTCGGCAACCTGGCTGCCGCTGGTCGCGCCGGAGGTGTTTTGCTCGCTGGCGCGCGCGCGGTTCACTACGCCGAGAAAGTAGCTCTCCAGGTTCTGCGTCGGGTTATCGAGCTGGATGCGGTCGGCGGCAACGTCGCGGCGGATGGTGCCGAGGATGTTCTCCATCGCCTCGCGCGGCAGCGAGGGGAAGGTGATTCGGACGGAGCTGCGCTCGGTGAGAAGTTCCTTGAGCGTGCCGTCGGCTTGGATTTTGCCGCCGTAGTAAATCACCACGCGGTCGCACACGTCTTCCACGTCGCTGAGAAGATGGCTGGAGAGAATGACCGTCTTGCCGCGGTTCTTCAGCGCGAGGATGACATCCTTCACCTCGCGGCAGCCGAGGGGGTCGAGGCCGGCGGTCGGCTCGTCGAGGATGACGAGGTCAGGGTCGTTGATGAGCGCCTGCGCCAAGCCGATGCGGCGCTGCATGCCCTTGGAGAACTCCCCCACGGTGCGGCTGCGAACCTGATTGAGGCCGACCATCTCGAGGAGTTGCTCGGTGCGCTGGTCGCGCTGCTCGGGCGGGAGCTGGAAGAGGTTGCCGAAGAAGTCGAGCGTCTCGCGCGAGTCGAGATACTTGTAGAGGTAGCTCTCCTCGGGCAGGTAGCCGATGCGCGCCTTGGTCTTCACATGGCGCGGTGAGTGGCCGAAAATCTCGATGTGCCCCTTGGTCGGGTAGAGCAGGCCTAGTAGTATCTTGATGGTGGTCGACTTGCCTGAGCCGTTGGGTCCGAGCAGGCCGAAGACCTCGCCGCGCCGGACCTCAAAGTTCACGTTGTCCACCGCGCGCGCCTTGGGTCGGCCCCAAAAATCCTTAAAAACCTTGGTGAGTCCGCGCACGGAGATGACCGCCTCGGTGGCGGTGCGCGTAGCGGCTTCGGGCTGGAGGGTGTCGAGGGCGCTCATAATTTGAAATCAATCAGCCTCGGCTGTCAACGAACGCCACAGCACAAACTTAGGCCAACTTCGGCTGCAACTGGCCCGCTGCCTCATGCTTGCTCGCACCACCGCCGGCCGGCGGGTTCGTGGGCACAGCGGCTTGGAAGGGTTCGAGCTCCTCGCCCTGGCGCACGAGGCGGGCGCTGTTGAAGACGACGATGAGCGAGCCGGCCACGTGCATCAGCGCGGCGATGATGGGGTTGATGTAACTCAGGGACGCGAGCACGAGGCCGCCTATGACGAAGACGATGCCGAAGAGGAAGTTCTGGTTGATGACGCTGCGGGTCATACGCGAGAGGCGGATGAGGAATGGCAGGCGGCGCAGGTCGCTGTTCATCAGCGCGATCGTCGCGCTGTGGATGGCCACCTCGCTGCCGGCCGCGCCCATCGCGATGCCGAGGTCACCGGCGGCCAGCGCGGGGGCGTCGTTCACGCCGTCACCGACCACGGCAACGCGGTAGCCTTTGGCGCGCAGGGCCTTCACATACTCAACCTTGTTTTGCGGCAGGCACTCGGCGGCGACTTCCTCGACGCCTATCTCCTTCGCCACGCGGGCGGCGACGGGTTGGCGGTCGCCGGAGACCATCGCGATACGCCGGACGCCGGTTTCCTTCAAGTCAAGCAACGCCTCCTTCGCCTCGTGGCGGGTCTCGTCCTGCAAGCCCACCCAGCCGATGCACGCGCCGTTGCGGGCGATGAAGAGCAGGCTGTAGCCCTCGGTCTCGTTCACGTCCACGGTCTGGAGGAAGTCGCCGGTCACGCCGTTGTCCTTGAGCCATTGCGCGCGGCCCACGAGGACCACGGTGCCGTCCACGTTCGCCTTCACGCCGCGGCCAGCGGTCTCGGCGAAGTTCTTCGGGTCACTGAGGGGAACGCCCGCTTCCAGCGCCAGCGCGGTGAGCGCCTTGGCCGTCGGGTGATTGCTGAACTGCTCAGCGCTCGCGGCGATGCGCAGCAGCTCGGCGGGGGCCGTGCCGCTCGCGGGAGCAAGGCGGCTCACGGCCAACTTGCCGGTCGTGAGCGTGCCGGTCTTGTCGAAGACGAAGGCGTTGATTTTCGCGGCCAGCTCAATGTCGGCGACGTTTTTGATGAGGATGCCGAGGCGGGCGGCGGCGGAGAGCGCGGCGACCATCGCGGTGGGCGTGGCGAGCACGAAGGCGCAGGGGCAGGCGACGATGAAGACGGCGATAACGCGGCTCAACTCACCGGTGAACGCCCACACCAGCGCGCCGATGACCAGCACGAGCGGCGTGTAAAAGCTCATGTATTGGTCCACGATGCGCATGATCGGCAGCTTGGTCTTCTCGGCGGCCAAGATGAGTTCGCGCACGCGGTTGAGCGTGGAGTCGGTGCCGGCGCGGGTGACTTTGATTTCAAGGACACCGGTGAGGTTGATGGTGCCCGCGAACGCTTGGTCCCCGGGCTTTTTGTCCACGGGGAGCGATTCGCCGGTAATGTTCGCTTGGTTGATGGAGCCTTCGCCGGAAAGGATTTGGCCGTCGGCAGCCACGTTGTCGCCGGGGCGGACGCGGATGACATCGCCGTTCTTGAGTTCGTGGACGGCGACTTCCTCTTCTTTGCCGCCGACGATGCGCCGGGCTTTGGTGGGCGTGAGCTTGATGAGCGACTCGATGGAGAGGCGCGCGCCCTCGGCGGTGCGGCTCTCGATAATCTGGCCCAGCAACATGAAGAAGCTCACGACGCCCGCTTCCTGATAGTGCCCGCTGGCGAAGGACGCGAGAACGGCGAGGGCGACGAGTTCGTTCGTGGTCAGGTTGCCGCGCTTCAAGTCCTTCACCGCCACGACGACAATGGGCCAGCCCAGCACGATGGCTCCGAGGCCGGCGCTGAGGTCGGCGGCGGTCTTCCCGTTGGCCATGAACCACTCGATGATGAACGAGTTGATGACGAGGATGAGGCCGAAGAGCGTGACGCCGAGCTGCTGCGTGGCGTGCTCGTGATCGGTCCCACACGTGGAGCATCGCTCGCCGTCGGTGTGGTTCTGTTCCTGCTGGCTGAGGAGGCTGGTGACTTGCATCGGGAGTTTATCAGGGTTGCTTCGGCGCAGCCGGCTTCAACGGCTCGCGGTTCAAAAGGATGCGCAGTTCGCGCGGCGTCCCATCGGTGCGCTCGACGATGAAATACTTCTCCTGCGCGTTGCCGAGGACGGCGGCCATCGTCTCGGTCAGGCGGCGGTCGCGGAAGAGCTGCGGGTTGCTGGTGAACTCCGGCAGGCGCGCGAGGAAGTAGTCCGCGTCGGCCTTCGCAGACTGCACGATGCGCGTCGCGTCGGCGCGGCCCGCGTTGCGGATGGCGTCGGCTTCGGCCTCGGCCTTGGTGCGGGTGGTGTTGGCGTCACCTTCGGCGGTGTTGATCGCCTTGCGCTTGTCGTTCTCGGCCTCGAGCACGGCGTCGAAGGCGGCCTTCACCTGGCGGGGCGGGATGGCGACGACATCGCACCCGCGCGGGTCGAACTCGATGCCGAGGTTCTGCGCCGTGACGAGCGCTTGCACGCGGCTCATGAGCTTCCCCTTGAAACCGGCGATGTCCTGCCGCGTGGCTTTGTCCACGGTGAATTGCCCGGAGGCGTGGTGGAGGGCGTTGTTCAGCGCGTTCTGCACGAGGTTCGAGACGGCGGCGAACTGGAACACATACGCCTCGGGGTCGCTGATGCGGTAACGCAGCGTGGCCTTGACGTGCATGATGTTGCCGTCGGCGGTGAGCGTGTAGCCGTCAGCGGCGGGATTGAGCGTGGCCCCGGGGGGCGGTTCCTGGCCGGCGAGTTCCTGCTGCGGCGTCACCGGATACCAGCCAGCGCTGGAGATGACGGTGTGGACTTGGTCTTTGGGGATTTTGACAATCTCGTTGATGGGAAATGGGAAGGACCAATGGAGGCCGGGCTTGAGCAACGCGGCCTCGCCTTTACCGGTGGACGCGCCGAAGAGGAGCTTGATGGCGACTTCCTGCGGGCCAACGGTGAAAATGCCGGAGGCGAAGAAAAGCACGATGAGGCCTGCCATCACCACCCGAACTACGAGGAAGCTACTCTTCAGCGCGTCGGACAGCGCCTGCGTGCTGGAGTCCTCCATCGGCGCTTCGGGCGTCGGCACAGGCGCGTCGCCGGGGCCGTGGGCGTGTGAATGCGCGTGGTCGTCCGGCCCCGGCCCGTGGCTGTGGCTGTGGTCGTTCGGACCGTGGGAGTGGGAATGGTCGTGGTCGCTCATGACAGGCGGCTTACTTGGTGCCAGCGGGGCGAACGAGGGAGTTAGTGGAGCGGAGCAGGTCGAAGGGCGAGGAGTTCTGGTCGAGAATCAGCGTGGTCCGCTCCTTCGCGATGGCTTCCATCGAGGCGAGCTTCTGGAGGAACACGGCTAGTTCCTTGTTTTGCTCCAGCGTCTTGTAGGCCTTCGCGGCTTCCTTCTCGGCCTCGCCCCGACTGCGCGTGGCCGCAGCCTCGGCGTCGGCGAGTTTCTCGCTGCGTTCGCGCTCGGCGCTGGAGCGAATCTTGGTGGCATCGCGGTCGCCTTCACCCTCGAACTGCTTCACGAGGCGCTGGCGCTCTTCCTTCATGCGCTCAAAGACCTTCTGGGTGACGCTCTCGGGGAAGCCGAGGCGCTTGATGCCCAGGGATTTCACCTCCAGGCCGAACTTCTCCTTCGCCGTGCCGGCCACCTGCAAGAGAATCTCCTTTTCGATTTCATCGAACTTGAGCTTGGCGGGGTCGGTGTTGATGAAGTCGCTGAAATTGTGCGTGCCCACGGCGGCGTTCTTGGCACTGCGGACGAGGCTTTCGAGGTTGCGCTTCGCGTCGTCCACGCCACCGGGGAAGCTGCGGTTGAACTTTTGCGGCTCGGTGATGCGCCAGCCGACATAGACGAGCACGAGGACGTTGCGCTGGTCGAGGGTCATGGCCTCCTCGAACTTGCCCTCGAAGTTATGCACGCGGGCGTCGAAGCGGTGGACCTTCTGGATGGGCCACGGGAGCTTGAAGCGGAGGCCGGGCTTGATGACCGCCTCGTCCGCCTT
>SIBB01000071.1 GCA_009695395.1 Pedosphaera sp.
CGCCAACCAACGAATGAACATGAAAAGACAACTCCTTCTCGCCTGCCTTGCGCTCGGACTGCTTGCTTGCAAAAAAACCGATCACGGCGGCCACGATCACGACAAGGAATCCGCCAAAGCCGTGAAGCAAATCGCTGGTCCGAAGGGCGGCAAGTTGTTGGACAACACGGCACCGCGCGCCGAGTTCCTGATCGAGAAGGATAACCGCGTCACCGTCACTTTCTACGATGCCCAACTCAAACCTGTGCCTGCCAGTGGACAAGTCGTGGCGGTCATCGCCGAGCCGAAGTCCGGCAAGGTGACGTTGACTCTGGAAGCCAAAGACGGCGCGTTCGTCTCCAAGGAGCCGCTGCCGGACGGCGACGGTTACAATCTCGTCGTGCAAGTGAAGGCCGCGGCCGGGGCGACGCCTCAAAACTTCCGCATCACATTTGATCTGCACACCTGCGGCGGCTGCAAGCTCAAGGAATACGCCTGCACCTGCGGCCATTGAACAGTCCGCGCGGACGCAGTGAAGGGGAGGCTTGTCCGCGACCTCCGAAGGGATGTATTCTCGGGAAGAGATGATGCGCCGGCTTTCCATTTTAACTTTCGGCTTGATGGGGGCGGGTCTTCTGCACGCGCAGATGCCGCAGTATGAGTTGGGCCAGGCGCCGCATAATTACTGGCAGCGCACGCCGAGTGATCGCTTCGCGAAATTGAAGGCCGACCTCGCCTCGGGCAGCGTGGTGCTCGATGCGAGCAGCGAGAAGGCTTATCTCCTGAGCCTGCTGCGCTCGCTCGGCATCTCGCCGGCGACGCAGACGCTCGTCTTCTCCACGACGAGTCTGCAGCTCAGCCTCATTTCACCCCGCAATCCGCGCGCGGTTTATTTCAGCGAGGATGTCTATATCGGCTTCATCCCCGGTGGAAAAATCGAGGTGGTGTCGGTGGATCCGGATCTGGGCGGGGTTTTCTACATCTTCGACATTCCGCACGACGGCGGTGCGCCGCGCATCGAACGCGCCACGCGCTGCATGAATTGCCACGCGGGCGAGGAGACCGGCCGTGTGCCGGGGTTGCTCATCAAGTCGGTGGTGCCGGGTCCATCGGGAGGCAGCCTCGAGTCGTTCCGGCAGGAATTGATGGGCCACGCCGTGCCGCTGGCGCAACGCTTCGGCGGTTGGCACGTGACCGGGGCAGGGAACTTCACGAACCACTGGGGCAACCTCATCGGCCGTTCATCGCCGCAGGGCTTGATTAAAATCCCCATCGAGCCGGGTCGCCAATTCAGCTACGCGCGTTATCTGGTGCCGACGAGCGATCTGCTCGCGCATCTGCTGCACGAACATCAGGCCGGTTTCGTGAACCGCGCCGTCGAAGCGACCTACCGCACGCGCACCTATCTCGATGCAGACAAAGGCCGACTCAGCCCCGCGCACGCGACGGACCTCGATCGTTTGGCGCGTGCGCTGACACGTTATCTGCTCTTCGCGGACGAAGTGCCGCTGCCGCCCGGCGGTGTGGTGGGGGATGCGGAATTGAAGGTGGATTTTCTGAAGAGCCGCCGTATCGCACGCGCGGGCACGTCGTTGAAGGACTTCGATCTCAAGACGCGCATTTTCAAACACCGCTGCAGCTACATGATTCACAGCGCCGCTTTCCAAGGATTGCCGCCGGAGATAAAACAGCGCGTGCATCGTCGTCTCGCCGAGGCGCTCGACACCGTGAAGCCCGATGCTGAGTACGCCTATCTGCCGGTGGTGGAGAAGGTGGCCATCCGCCAAATCCTGCGCGAGACGTTGAGCGACCTGCCGAAGGGCTGGTGAGGAAGCGGGGCTATCCTATTTGGTCGGCGACTCGGAATCGCGCGAAGTCTTCAGCGGGTTTGAAACAACTCGCTCGAACGTGTGGACGTGGAGGCGTCACTCATGAACCTCACCTCCCCGGCCAACCCTTCCGTCATCGCCGCTACGCGGCTGCAGAACTATAATGCCGTCGAACTGGAACAGCCTCTGCGCTGCCGGCAGGTGCTCCGTCAGCGCTTACTGTGTTAGAGGCGGCACCTTTTTTACGCCTAGTCGGCACCCGCAGACTGACGCGATCTTGGGCAGGAGGAGTCTGCACGAGACCGTCCACCCAAGTCCTTTCTCCGCTACGAGGATTGAAACGCCAATAGCCGTGCTTTTTTGGGTGGCGGAACTGAGTTAGTGCCGGCGTCGCGCCTGCCACAAAATGTGCCGTAAACTTCGTCTGTTTGGTTTTACTAACACGACTCTTTCTCACGTCCCGTTCAATAAGATTTCTGTTGAGTCATCTAGGACAGCCCCAAATAAAAAAGCCCCGCCTTTCGGCGGGGCTTTGATGTGGATCTGATGATGGTTCGAGTTAGAGGCCGACGCTGGCGAGGTCTTCGTTCGTGGTGGCGTTGACGATCTTGAACTGCTCGGGGTGGAAGGCCGGCTCGGCGCGGAAGGAGAGCTTGCCGAAGAATTTCTTCTCCATCTCGATGAGGAGTTTCTCGTCCTCTTTGCGGAGGCGATCGAGGATGGTGGGGTTCACGACGATGCGGATCTGCATGTCGAGGTCGCGTTCCTGGCGTGAGCGCATGTTCTTCATGACTTCGGCCAGCTTGCGCTGGATCTCGACGCTCATTGAGATGGGGCTTTTCACTTTGCCACGGCCTTTACAGTAGGCGCAGTCGTCATAGACGGCGGCGCTGACGCTTTCGGAGTGGCGTTGGCGGGTCATCTCCATCAGGCCGAGCTGGGTGATGGGGAGGATGTGGGTCTTGGCTTTGTCGCGGCGGAGGCCGTCCTTCATGCGTTGATAGACTTGCTGGCGGTCGCGGCCGTGGCGCATGTCGATGAAGTCGAGGACGATGAGGCCGCCCATGTTGCGGAGGCGGAGTTGGCGGCAGATCTCCTCGGCGGCCTCGAGGTTGACCTTGAGGATGGTGGATTCCTGGTCTTTGCCGCCTTTGTGGGAGCCGGTATTGACGTCGATGGCGACGAGGGCCTCGGTTTCATCGATGACGATGTAGCCGCCGCTGCGGAGGGTGACCTTGCGTGAGAAGGCGATCTCGAGCTGCTTGGAGACGTTGTAGCGATCGAAGACGGGCTGGGCTTCGTTGTAGAGGGTGACCTTGTTCTTCGAGCGGCGGGAGATGCGGCCGACGAGCTCGCGCATGCGTTCGCACTCTTTGGGGTTGTCGATGACGATGCTGTCCACATCTTCGGTGAGGAAGTCGCGGACGGTGCGCTCGATGAGGTCGGGCTCCTGGAAGACACAGGTGGCGCTGGGCTGTTTCTCGATGCGTTCTTTGATGCGCTCCCATTCTTCGATGAGCATAGCGACGTCGCGCACGAAGTAGCGGGTCTGCTGTCCCTCGCCGGCGGTGCGGATGATGACGCCCATGCCGTCGGGGATGGTGAGCTTGCGGACGATGTCCTTGAGGCGTCGGCGCTCTTCAGGATCCTCAATCTTGCGCGAGACGCCGCTCTGGTCGGAGTTCGGGAGGAGGACGAGGTAGCGGCCGGGAAGGGCGAGGTGCGTGGTGACGCGGGGGCCTTTCGTGCCGATGGGGCCTTTGGTGACCTGGATGATGAGGTCGCTGCCGGTGGGATAGAGGCGGGGGATGTCCTTCTTGGTGATGCGTGGCTTGTCGCGCTTCTTGACGGCGCGCTCGACGATCTCGACGCCGCTGTCGAGGTTGCTCGGCACGATGTCCCAGTAATGAAGGAAGGCGTTCTTCTCGAAGCCGATGTCCACGAAGGCCGCCTCGAGGCGGTCTTCGAGGTTTTTCACCTTGCCCTTGAAGATGCTGTGGACGATGCGCTCCTCGCTGGTGCGCTCGATGGTAAACTCCTCGAGCTTGCTATCCTCGAGAACGGCGACGCGAGTCTCGAGCGACTCGGCATTGATGATGACTTCCTTGCGGATCTGTTTCTCCGGCTGAACGAGCCGCCTGACTCGCTCGACGACCTTTTGCGCGGCGGCCTTGATGGTCTCGATGAGACCCCTCGGTTTTTCAACGGGCTTGCCCAGAACGGGCTCGCGCTCCTCGTCTTTGGGTTCCCGGTAGGTGCGGTCCCTGCGGCCTTCGCCGGATTTTTGGACGGGGTGTTCCGCGTCCGCAGGGTTCTCGTGGGAGATGCCGTGGGCGGCATTCTCGGCGCGGACAATATCGGCTTCGTGCCGGCGCTTGTCATAGACGGCCTCGTCGCCGCCCTGACCGGAAACGGCCTCGGTGCGCGCCTCCGTGGCGGCAGAGCGGTTGTCGGGTTGTGGTTGGTGCATGCCGCCTTTTGGACGGAAGCGTTGACCGCCGCGCCGGCGGCGTGAGAATTTCGGGTCGCTCATAAATGTGTGTTGGTTAAATCGCTTTCTGGTGGAGATGGATGTTCTGGAGCAGGCCTGCGGCGATCAACGAGCAGATGACTGAGGATCCCCCGTAACTCAACAGGGGCAGAGGCACGCCGGTGACAGGCATCAGGCGGATGTTCATTCCGATGTTCACAAAGACGTGGCTGAATAGCAGGGTTACCACGCCGACTGCCAGCAATTTCCCCAAGCGATCTCGCGCTTGGCTGGCGATACGGATGCCCACGAAGAGGACGCTGGCGTACAGCGCCAGCACGACGAAGCTGCCCACGAACCCACTTTCCTCCGCGATCACGGAGAAGATGAAGTCGTTGTGAGCCACACCGCGGGGCAGGTATCCGAGGGCATTTTGGGTCCCCTGCCGCCATCCTTTGCCCGTCAGCCTACCTGAGCCGACGGAAATCATTGCCTGTTCGACATTGTACGAATCGCGCCGCTGATCGGACAAGGCGCGCGCGCGCTCAGTCGCGGTCGCATTGGCAGCCGCGTAATTGATCCCGAAATAAACGAGCAGCCGGCGCTTCTGGTAATCCTCGAGTTTGATTACCTGCCATTTCGGCGGGGCGAAAAGGACGCTGACGACGAGCAGCAGCGCGAACACCATGCCGCCGCCGAGCAGGCGCTTGAGGAACTGCGACGGCACGCCGCCCACGTAAAGCATCGCCAACCCCGGCGGCACAATCATCAACGCCGAGCCGAGATCCGGCTCCTTCAACACCATGATGAATGGCAGCGCCAGCAGGCCGAAGGCCTTGAGCAACGTGCGCGGTTGGCGGAGTTCTTCCTGCGGTCGGCTGAGGAACTGGGCCATCGCGAGGATCACCGCGATCTTGGCGAATTCCGACGGCTGAAGTTGGAAGAGGCCGAGATCAATCCAGCGCCGCGCACCGTAACGCATCGCGCCGATGCCCGGAATCAGCACGGCCAACAGCAGAAGGATGGTTGCCCAATAGAAGACCAGCGACCAGCGCGCGAGCGTGCGGTAATCCTTCAGACAGACGAGCACCGCGCCGACGATCCCGATACCGTACCAGATGATCTGCCGGAAATGGAGCTGCTTGTGCCACGCGATCAGCGCGCTCGCCTCGTGCGCCGCCCGCGCGCTGTAGATGAACGCGACACCCCACGCCATCAGCGCCAGAAGCGCGAAGATCAGTAGGCCATCCGGCCGCAGCCTGCGTTGGTGGGATGTGAGCGTGGCGTCGAACATGTCTCAGCGGTTCGGATTCACTTGAGTGACAGATGGAGCCGTGCGGCTCCGTTCCAATTGCTGGATCGCGCGATAAATTTTCTGCGCGACCGGCGCGCAGGTGAGGCCGCCGGAGCCGCCGCTCTCGACCATCACCACCACGACGTACTTCGGCTGTTCGTACGGCGCGAAGGAGACGAACCACGTGATCTTGTCCACCGTGCGCCCGCCGCGCTGCAACTCAGCGGTGCCGGTCTTGCCGCCGATCTTCAGACCGGGCACGGCCGCGCGCCGGCCGGTGCCCTCGGCGTCCTCCACATCGGCCAGCATCGCGTCGCGGATGATGTCGAGGTTCTTCGGGTTCACGTTCAACTCGCCGCGCAGACGGGCGGCGGGGAATTGTTCAACCGGATTCACGGCGTCGTTCTCCGGCGACTCGATGCGGTCCACCAGTCGCGGCCACCAGACTTTGCCACCGTTGATGATGGCGCTGGTCATCACGGCCATCTGAAGCGGTGTGACGGTGATGGGGCCTTGGCCGATGGAGAGGTTGGCCGTGTCGCCCGGCGCCCAGCCTTCGCGCACTCTGGCGCGAGTGGGGAACTCCCCGGCGACTTCCTGGCCGGGAAGCAGGCCGGTGCTTTGGCCGAGGAAGAAGCGCTCGCCCATCTCGGTCAGCCGCTCGGGCCCGGTCTGCAGCGCGTGGTAGATGAAGTAGGTATTGCTCGAATGAATGAAAGCGCGGCGGAAGTTGTAATTGCCCGGCGCGGCCGTGTCTTTGATCATGCGCCGGCCGAGTTGAAAGTAGCCGGGGTTCGACAAGATCTCGGCAGGATTCAATCCACCGGCCTCCAACGCGGCGAGGCTGGTGATGATCTTGAAAATCGAGCCGGGCGGATAACGTTCCTGCGTGGCGCGCAGGATGAGCGGACGAAGCTCCGGATTGTTGAGCCGCTCCCACGCTTCCGATTCGAGCCGCGGAACGAAGTTCGCGGGATTGAACGTCGGCGCGGAAGCGAGCGCGAGGATGTCGCCGTTGTTCGGGTCCATCACCACCACGGCCCCCTCCACGTCCGGCCGCACGGTGGCGAGCGCCTGTTCGGCGGCACGCTGGATGGCGAGATCGAGCGTCAGCACCACGTTGTGCCCAGCCTCGGCCGCCGTGCTCATGTGCTCGGATTGGCGGTAGCCGAGATTGTTCACCAGCACCGTCCGCGTGCCGGCGCGTCCGCGCAGATGACGATCGAACAACCCCTCAATGCCGATGCGGCCGACGAAGTCCGGTAGGCGATAGTTGTAGTAGGATTCTTCGTCCTCGGATGAACTGTCATCGCGTTTGAGATAGCCGATCAAGTGCGAGGCCGCCGCCTGCGGATAAGTGCGCGCGGAAGCGACGGCGACATCGAGGCCGGGCACTTGGCCGCCGCGTTCCATGAAGATCGCGACCTGCGCGGGCGTGAGGTTCACCACGGGCAGCGGCAGCGCGAGCTTGTTGGTGTAATGCCACTGCAGCTGCGCCTCGGTGAGCGTCATCGGCACCGGCAGACGGAGCTGCAGCACGAGGTTGCTCACGGTGTGGAAGCGAACCTGTTTCTCCAACGCGCTGATTTCCGCGCGAGTCAGTTTCCGCGTCGGCCGGCGCCGCCGGTATTCCTGTTGGAAATGCGGCCGCAACTCGTCGAGATAAGCGTTCACCTGATACACGGGCCGATCAAGTGCGAGCGGTTGGCGATAGCGATCAGTGATTTGGCCGCGCACAGCCGGCACGCGCAGCGTGCGCAGCGATTGGTTTTGTTGCGCTTCGAGATGGCGTTTGCCCGAGACAATCTGCACGTACCACAAACCCGCCAGCAGCACGGCCAGGCCCGCGATCAACAGCAGCGCGATGAAGCGCAGTGGCGGATCTTGGCGGCCGATTTGTGGGAAGGACATCATCGGTCAGCGGCGGATTTGGTTGCGACGGAGCGAGCGCGCATTGGGTGCGGCGACGGGGTGAAGGAAGGTTTGTTCCAGCCAATCGACCAGGCGGAAGTAGAGCGGCACCAGCAGGCCGCTGCCCACAGCCATCACGGCCAGTTGCCATGGGAAAAACCAACCGACGAGCGGCTCGCGGCCGAGCGTGAAAAGCTGGAGCAACATGAGCAACGGCACCGCCGCGCCGGCGATGGCCCCGACCATGAAGCGCGCATAGAATTGATCGCCGACGATGATTTGCCGGTTGGAATACACGACCGCGCCGACGGCGGCGAGCGGCAGCAGGCTGAGCCCGAGCGGATCGGCGGAGAGCGCGTCGCGCCAGAGCGAACCGAGGAGAATCACGGCCAGCAGGGCGGGGAAGTCGGAGCGCAGTGCGGCGAAGATGACGAGGGCCGGCAGTGTGGCGATCTGCGCGCCGATGAGCGCGCGCGGCCACGCGAGCACGCTTTCCACATAGAGGCTCAAGAGGGCGATGAACGGCAGTGCGATGAGATGGGAACGCTTCATGGCGCGATCACCCACACTTCCTCCAACCGACTGGTGTTGACCATGAGTCGCACGCGCGCGGTGGTGTGCAGGTCGCCGTCGGAGGGTTGAAATTCCGTGACGATGCCGACGGGAATGCCTTTTGGGAAGACGCCGCCGAGACCGCTGGTGACGAGGTTGTGGCCGGCCTTCACGGTGCTGTTCGCCGGAAGATAAACGAGGTCGGTCATCATCGGATCGTTGGCGGTGGCGGCGCCGGGGACGACGATGCCTTGCTCGCGCGTTTCCTGGACGAGAACGGCGACGCGACAGGCGGGGTCGCCGACGAGCGCAATCTGTGAATGGGTGTAGTCGGCGCGTTGAACGCGGCCGACGAGACCTTCGGCGACGAGCACGGGAGCGTCGTTGGTGATGCCGTGGCGTGTGCCGAGATCAATCTGGAGTGTGCGCCACCAGTTGGCGGGGTCACGGCTGGTCACGCGGGCGTGTCGGAGTTTCCAAGGCGTCCGCTGCTGCCACAGGAGTTGCTGGCGGAGGCGGGCGTTTTCCCGCGCGGCTTCCTGGAGTTGGAATGTCTGGAGACGAAGTTGTTGGTTGGTACGCTGGAGTTGATTGAGTTCCTGAAGAAGAACGGCACGTGGCGCACCGGCGTCCACGGCCTTTTGACCGAGAGCTTGGCTGGCGGAGGAGAGGCCGAAGAGGGGTAGGAAGAAGCCGCCCAAGGCGAGTTTGAGGCGCGAGGAAGCGACTTGGGGCAGGTTCAGAAGAACAAGCGCCAGTAGCGCAATCAGTCCCAAGGCAAGGTAATGTTGCCTTCTAAACATCTCTTCACCCGTGTGGGGCGAAGGCACCGTGGGGGATCAAGATCCCGAACTGGAGGAAGTGACGCGCCGGAGGAATTCCATCTCTTGAAGCACTCGGCCGGTCCCTTCGGCCACGGCGCTGAGGGGGTCCTCGGCGATGTGGACAGGGAGACCGGTTTCTTTCGAGACGAGCTTGTCGATGCCGCGCAGCAATGCGCCGCCGCCGGCCATCACGATTCCTCGGTCGACGAGGTCGCCGGAGAGTTCGGGTGGGCAGCGTTCGAGCGTGAGGCGGACGGCTTCCAGAATGCTGGAGAGCGGATCCTTGAGGGCCTCGCGAATTTCCTCTGAACGGATGGTGAGGGTTTTAGGCAGACCTGCAGCGAGGTCGCGACCCTTCACATCCATAGTAACTTCCTTGTCCATCGGGAATGCAGACCCGATGCGCATCTTGATCTCTTCGGCGGTGCGTTCGCCAATCATTAGGTTATGCGCGCGTTTCATGTAGGCGACGATCGTATCGTCGAATTCATCCCCGCCCACGCGCAGGCTATGGGAGAAGACGATGCCCGCGAGCGAAATGACCGCGATCTCGCAGGTGCCGCCTCCAATATCCACAATCATGTTTCCAGCCGGTTCCACCACGGGCAGGCCGACGCCGATGGCCGAAGCCATCGGTTGTTCAATCAAGTACACCTCGCGAGCGCCCGCGTGCGTCACTGAATCTTTCACGGCGCGCCGCTCCACTTCGGTGATTCCGGAGGGGACGGCAACGACGACGCGCGGGGCGATGAGTTTGCGGTGGTGAACCTTCTGGATGAAGTAGCGCAACATCGCCTCGGTGATCTCGAAGTCGGCGATGACGCCGGCCTTCATCGGGCGGATGGCCTGAATATTCCCCGGCGTGCGGCCAAGCATCCGCTTGGCTTCAGTCCCCACGGCGAGCACCTGATTGGTGCCGATCTGGACGGCGACGACGGAGGGTTCCCGCAGCACGATGCCCTGATCGCGGACGTAGACGAGGGAATTCGCCGTACCGAGATCAATGCCAATGTCGTTGGAGAAAAGGCCTTTAAGTTGCGCTAGCATGAGTTGAGGCAAACAACGGTGGCAACCTTACGGGGCGGGCCTCCGCGGGGTCAAGGTTTATTCCAAACCGGCAGGTCCGTCATCATTGAGTTTGACACCGGGCCATTTCTTCTGAAAATTATCGCCCTCTTTGTGCCAGAGTAGCTCAGGGGTAGAGCAGAGGACTCATAAGCCTTTGGTCGCAGGTTCAATTCCTGCCTCTGGCACCACTTTTCCCGGCGGCGGGGCGGATGGTGAATGGTTTTTGGAAAAACACTTTACACTGTGTTTGCCTTCCCCTACTCTTGCCCCCCTTATTGAAGAAAGATATGGAAGCTAAAGCGAAGACTAAGACGATTCAGATCCACCGCCTGCACGACAAAGACACGGGCTCGGCGGACGTTCAGATTGGACTGCTCACTGAGCGGATCAACCACCTGACGGGCCATCTGCAGACAAACAAGAAGGACCACAGCTCCCGCCGTGGTTTGCTGATTATGGTCAGCCAGCGCCGCCGCCTGCTCGACTACCTTCACACCACCGAAGCGGATCGCTACACCGCGATCACCAAAAAGCTCAAGCTCCGCAGGTAATCTTCGGACGCGTTCGCCCCTGCGGCGGCGCGTCCACACTTAATTGCCGGAACGTGGTCGGCCCTTTTTCAAGTCGGCCGGGTTCCTGTCCAAACCAAACCGAAACCAAAAGCCCGCATCATCCGGGGTGATTTCATTCAGCGTCCGCACCGCGGGCGTTCACTGAAGTTCCTCCGGCGAGTGGGCTAGAAAGAAAAAGCAAATGGCATACAAAGCCACCGCCCAGATTGGGGCCCAACAAATCCACATCGAAACCGGCAAGCTCGCTAAGCAAGCTGATGGTGCCGTCACCATCCAACTCGGCGAGACCATCATCGTCGTCGCCGCCGTTGCCGCCATCAAGGCCAAGGAAGGACAAGACTTCTTCCCGCTGACCGTCGACTACCGCGAGAAGGCCGCTGCTGCGGGCCGTTTCCCCGGCGGTTATTTCAAGCGCGAAGGCCGGCCGACTGAGAAAGAAATCCTCACCTGCCGCCTCACCGACCGCCCCATTCGCCCGCTCTTCCCGAAGGGCTGGTACAATGAGGTGCAGGTGCAGACCGTGCTGCTCAGCGCGGACGGTGAGAACGACCCTGATATTCTCTCCATCATCGGTGCTTCCGCTTCGCTGACCGTCAGCGACATCCCGTGGGCCGGTCCGCTCGGCGCGGTGCGCGTCGGTCGTATCGGTGGCGAGTTCATCGCCAACCCCACGCACGCCCAGCGCGCTGAGAGTGACCTCGACCTCGTCTATGTAGGTAACGAGAAGGACGTGGTGATGTACGAAGGT
>SIBB01000072.1 GCA_009695395.1 Pedosphaera sp.
CTGATGACAGGGGCGATGCCTAGGAGCTTGTCGCCGGGGTCGAGGTTCACGAGCTTCACGCCCTGCGTGTTGCGGCCGCATTCGCGGATGCCTTGCACGGGGATGCGCACCATCTGGCCGCCAGCGGTGATGAGCATGATTTCGTCGGTGTCCTTCACGGTGAGCGCGCCGACGACGCCGCCGGTCTTGTCGCCGGTCTTCATGGTAATGATGCCCTTGCCGCCGCGCGACTGAACGCGGTATTCGCCGAAGTCGGTGCGCTTGCCGATGCCGTTCTCGCCCGCAACGAGCAAGGTGGCGTCCGGCACGACGATGGCGGCGGCGACGACGGTGTCGCCCTTGTCCAAGGTGATGCCCTTCACTCCACCCGCCGCGCGGCCCATGCTGCGCACGTCGGATTCGCAGAAGCGGATGCTCATGCCGCCGTGGGTGATGAGGACCACGCCGTCGCCGGGGTCGGTCTCGCCGGTGCTGCCGCGCGTGAGCTTGACCTCGATGAGCGTGTCGCCGGGGTCAATGCCGATGGCGATGATGCCGCCTTTGCGGACGTTGCCGAACTCGTTGAGCGTGGTCTTTTTCACCGTGCCCTGCTGCGTGGCAAAGAAGAGTTCGCCGGGCTGCTGCCAGGTGATGTTGTCCTTGTTCGCATCGAGCTTGGACTGGATGCGGATGAGGGCGGCGATTTTTTCGTTCGCCTGGAGTTCGAGCAGGTTGGCGATGCTGCGGCCTTTCGAGGCGCGGCCCATGTCGGGGATCTCGTGGACGCGCTCGACATACACGCGGCCGGTGTTCGTGAAGAACATGAGGTAGTCGTGCGTGCTGGCGGTGAACAGGTGCTCGATGAAGTCGCTTTCCTCGGGCGTGTCGGCCTCGCGGGTGGTCATGCCGATGACGCCCTTGCCGCCGCGGCGCTGCGCGCGATAGGCGGAGACGGCGGTGCGCTTGAGCAAGCCGGCGTGCGTGAGGGTGATGATGACGCCTTCGTTGGCGATGAGGTCCTCGATGGCAATCTCGCCTTCGTCGGGGACGATTTGCGAGAGGCGCGGGGTGGCGTGCTTTTCGCGAATGGCCTTCAGCTCGGCCTTCATGATGCCCATGACGCGCGACTCCTTCGCGAGGATGTCCATAAGATCCTTGATCACTTCGAGGAGGGCCTTGTATTCGGCCTCGACCTTGTCGATTTCGAGTCCGGTGAGCTGGTAGAGGCGGAGTTCGAGGATGGCGTCCACCTGGCGCTCCGCGAGTGAGTAACGACCGTCGGTGAGCTGGCTTTCGCGCCGAATGAGAATACCCCAGCGCTCGACTTGCTCGCGCGTCCACTCGAACGCGAGGAGCTTCACGCGGGCTTCTTCCTTGTTGTCGCTGCTGCGGATGATGTGGATGAACTCGTCGAGGTTGGCGAGGGCGACGAGGTGGCCTTCGAGAATCTCAGCGCGGTCCTCGGCCTTGCGCAGCTCGAAGCGGGTGCGGCGCAGGATGACCTCGCGGCGGTGGTCGATGTAGGCGGAGATGAGCTGCTTGAGGTTCAGCGTCTTGGGCTTGCCGTGGTCGATGGCGAGGGCGTTGACGCTGAAGGAGACTTCGAGCTGGGTGTGCTGAAAGAGGTTGTTGATGACGACCTTGGGCAGGGCGTCGCGCTTCAGCTCGATGACGAGGCGGCAGTGCTCGTCGGACTCGTTGCGCATCGCGGAGATGTCCGTGATGATTTTCTGGTTCACGAGGTCGGCGATGCTCGATTCGAGCGCCGCGCGGTTCACGTTGAAGGGGATTTCGGTGATGACGAGCTGCTCGCGGTTGCCCTTGAGTTCCTCGCTGCCGATTTTGCCGCGCAGCTTGATGGAGCCGCGCCCGGTCTCGAAGTAGTTCTTGATGCCCTCGATGCCGCAGATGAAGCCGCCGGTGGGGAAGTCGGGGCCTTTGATGAACTTCATCAGGCCCGCGATGGTGATGGCGGGGTCGTCAATCTGGGCGCAGATGCCGTCCACGACTTCGCCGAGGTTGTGTGGCGGCATGTTCGTGGCCATGCCGACGGCGATGCCGGTGCCGCCATTGACGAGCAAGTTGGGAAACGCCGCCGGGAAGACGGTCGGCTCCGTCATCCGCTCGTCGTAGTTCGGGACGAAGTCCACCGTGTCCCGGTCCATGTCCTGCATCAGCGCCGCGCCGAGGTGCGTGAGGCGGGCCTCGGTGTAACGCATCGCAGCGGGCGGGTCGGCTTCGACGGATCCGAAGTTGCCTTTGCCATCCACGAGCTTCTCGCGCATGACCCACGGCTGTGCCATGTGGACGAGGGTTGGGTAGATGACGGCCTCGCCGTGCGGGTGGTAGTTGCCGGAGGTGTCGCCGCAAATCTTGGCGCACTTGTAGTGCTTGCGCCCGGGGAAGAGGGACAGCTCGTGCATCGCGTAGAGGATGCGGCGCTGCGAGGGCTTGAGGCCGTCGCGCACGTCGGGCAAAGCGCGCGAGATGATCACGGACATCGAGTAGTCGAGGAACGAGTTCTTGATCTCGTCGGCGACGTTGATCTTGGTGATTTTCTCGCCCTGCGTGTAGACGGAGCCGGTGGGCTGCGCAGGCGGGGGAGTGGGGGGAGTCTCGTCGGGCATTTTAGGATTGTGGTGCGGAGTCGCGAAAAGGGGTTACACGTCGAGGTTGCGGACGTTCAGCGCGTTGTCCTCGATGAACTGCCGGCGCGGCTCAACCTCGTCGCCCATGAGGCGCACGAACATCTCCTCGGCCTCGACGGCGTCGGTGAGGTCGATGCGCAGGAGCTTGCGCTTCACCGGGTTCATCGTGGTCTCGAAGAGTTCCTTCGCGTCCATTTCGCCCAGACCCTTGAAGCGGTAAATCTGAATGCCCTTCTTGCCGACCGCTTTCACGCCTTCGAGGATTTCGGGAATGGAGAACAGCGGCTTCACGTTCGCACGCTCGCCCTCGCCCTCGGTGAGCTCGAACAGTGGCTTGTCTTGTGCGGCGTAGTGGTCCACGGCAAGGCCCTTCTTCGCCAGCTTGCCGAGCAGATCGCCGATGGCCTTGCTCTCCAAGTGCAAGTCCACGCCCACCACACGGCGCGATTGCTTGCGCGCCTTCTCAGCCAGTTCGCGCGCCTCGCCGTCGCCGTAGAGGTCGGGGTTCTCGGTCTTGAACTGCTCCACCGCGGCGAGATTCTCGAAGTAATGGACCGTCTCCTCATTTCCTTCGCGCACCTTGATGAGGTAAACGGGGAAGGCGTGGTCCACGTCGCGCTTCTCCACATAGTTCGCGAAGTCCCCGCCCTGCCGCTTGATGAAGGTCGCGTATTTGTCCAGCGACTCCAGCAGCGTGAGGATTTCCTCCAGTTGCTTCGGCGTGAACTCGCGCCCGTCGGCCAGATTCTTCAAGCGCACTTCCTCCGTGCCGTTTTGCAGCAGGATGCGATTGAGCTGATTGTCGTCGTCCACGTAGTCCGTGCGCTTCTTGCGCGTGATCGAGTAGAGCGGCGGCTGCGCGATATAGACGAACCCCTGCTTCACGAGCTGGTGCATCTGCCGGTAGAAGAATGTCAGCAGTAGCGTGCGGATGTGCGAGCCGTCCACATCGGCGTCCGTCATGATGATGATCTTGTGGTAGCGCAGCCTGTTCAGGTCGAACGCCCCCTCCCCCTCGCCATCCCCGATGCCCGTGCCGATGGCCGTTATCATCGTCCGGATTTCGTTGTTCTGAAGCACCCTGTCCAGACGCGCCTTCTCCACGTTGATGAGCTTGCCGCGGATCGGGAGAATGGCCTGGAACTTCCGGTCGCGCCCCTGCTTGGCGGAGCCGCCTGCCGAGTCGCCCTCGACGATATACAACTCCGTGTTCACTGGGTCGCGGTCCGAGCAATCGGCCAGCTTGCCCGGCAAGCCCCCACCCGTCAGCGCCGTCTTGCGCACGGCCTCGCGGGCCTTGCGTGCCGCTTCACGGGCGCGCGCCGCGTTGAGGGCCTTGTCCAAGATGCGTTTCGCCACGGGCGGATTCGCATCGAAGTAACTCATCAACCCCTCGTAGCTCACCGAACCCACGATGCTGTCCACCTCCGGCGAGATCAGCTTCACCTTCGTCTGCGACTCGAACTTCGGATCGCTGTGCTTGATCGAGACCACCGCCGTCAACCCCTCGCGCACATCGTCGCCCGTGATCTGCGGGTCCTTGTCCTTGAGCAGTTCGTTCGACTTCGCGTATTGGTTGATCGCCCGTGTCATCGCGCTGCGGAACCCCGTCAGGTGCGCCCCGCCGTCGGGGTTGTGAATCGTGTTCGTGTAGCAGAGCACCTGGTCGTTGTAGCTGTCGTTGTATTGCAGCACCACGTCCACATGGATCTCCACCTTCTTGTCCGGCGTCTCCACCGACGACTCCTTGCGGAAGGAAATCGGCTTGGGATGAATCGGCGTCTTGCTCTTGTTGAGCTGCTTCACGAACTCCTCGATCCCGTCCTTGTAAAAAAACTTCTCCCGCTCGCCGCTCGCCTTGCGCTCGTCGAGGAACGTGATCTCCAACCCGCTGTTCAAAAACGCCAACTCCCGCAGCCGCTGCGTGATGATCTCCGGCTTGTATTCGACCGTCTCACGAAAAATCTCCGGGTCTGGCTTGAACGTGATGAACGTGCCCGACCCCTTCGCCTTCCCGATCACCTCGAGCTTCTTCATCGTGTGCCCGCGCTCGAACTCCATGTGATGCACATTGCCATCGCGCGTGACCTCGACCTCGAACCACTCGCTCACCGCGTTCACGCACTTCGCGCCGACGCCGTGGGTGCCGCCGGAAAACTTGTAGCCGCCCTGCCCGTATTTGCCGCCGGAGTGCAACGTCGTCAGCACCAGCTCCACGCCCGGCAGGCCACTGTCCTTGTTGATGTCCACCGGGATGCCGCGCCCGTTGTCCCGGACCGAAATCGAGCCATCCACATGGATCGTCACCTCGATCAGGGTGCAATGCCCCGCCAAATGTTCGTCCACCGAGTTGTCCAGCACCTCGGACACGCAGTGATGCAGCGCGCGCTCGTCCGTGCCGCCGATATACATGCCGGGCTTTTTGCGGACGGCTTCGAGGCCCTTGAGTTGGCTGAGTTTTGAGGCGTCGTAGGTCTGGGATTCAGCGGACATTGTTCAGTAAAATGGCGTCGCGAGGCACAGCAAACCCACCGGAAAAGACCGCTTGGAAACGGTGTGTCAACCTGACTTCGAGACGCGCAAAAATGTATCGAGATTCCACTTTCCCGACAATGGTTATTTCATGCCCGCAACCACTATTAGTTGGGTGTTGCGCACCGCCCGAATTCAACCCATTGCGCCCCTCCCGCTTGCCCGACCCACAAGGGCCGAGCCCTCCTTTTTGCTCACCCGATGGGCTGATTTTCAGGCCGCTGCTCAGAGCAGTTCATGAGATGCCAACTATTTCCCGCAACTCATCGCTTCCGCTTCCCCTCTCCACCCGCTAAAATTGCGCCGTGCCGCACGCCGACTCTGACCAACGCCCGCCGTGGTGGTTCCTGCCCTTCGTGCTTCTGCTCTTCGTCGGCCTGCTTGGCACGCGCTCACTGAATGAGCCGGATGAGGGCCGCTACGCCGAGATCGCCCGCGAGATGGTCGAGACCGGCAACTGGCTCGTGCCGCACATCTGGTATGTGCCGCATTTGGACAAGCCGCCCTTCACCTACTGGGCCGTCGCTACGTCGCTCTCCGTTTTTGGCGTGAACGAATGGGCCGTGCGCCTGCCGCTGGCGCTCGCGGGCCTCAGCGCGGCCTGGGCCACGTTCCTCCTCGTGCGCTCGGTCGCGGGTGCGGCGGCGGCCCGCTGGAGCGTGCTCATCCTCGGCACGTCCATGCTCTACTGGGTGATGGCGCGGATGCTGACGACGGACATCTTCCTCACGCAGTTCATCGCGTGGGCCATTTACTTTTTCTGGCGAAGCTGGCGGAGCTTGGATGCGTTGGAAGAGCGGTCAGCGGCCAGCAGTCAGCAATCAGCAATGCCGCCGGAAGGAGAACCCGACCCGGCCGGCGATGCCCGTGCGCTGGCGGCTCGGCGATGTTTCGGCTGGCAACTGGCCGCGTGGGCCGCGATGGCCGGGGGCGCGCTGACGAAGGGGCCGATTGCACTCGTGATTCCGCTCGTCGCCTTTTGCGCGTTGGTGTGGTGGCGGCGCGGGACGGCGGCCCCGCGTCTGAGCATCCTGCTCTTCGGCGCGCTCGCGGGCGCGACGCTCTTCGTCGCGCTGGCGCTGCCGTGGTTCCTGATGGTCTGGGAGAGCGTGCCGAACTCGTTTGAGTTCATGGTCAAGGGGCAGATCGTCGGCCACGCGATGCAGGCGGCAGCCAAGAACCGCGCGCAGCCATTCTGGTTTTTCCTGCCCGTGCTCGCCGTCGGCTTTCTGCCGTGGACGCCGCTGCTGGGCTGGCTCTGGCGGCGTGCACACTGGCGGTCACTGGACACGCGGACGCAGGATGCGTGGCTGATGATGAGCGTCTGGGCTGGCTTCACTTTCGTGCTCTTCTCCCTGAACAGCGCCAAGCTGATGCACTACATCTTACCGATGTTCCCCGCCCTTGCAGCGCTGGTGGTGCTGCGGTGGCCGGCCTTTGGAACACCGGTCCCCGACCCAGCGAGTGCACCCTTGGTTCCGCACGCCGGGTCGGAGACTGGCGCTCCGGCGTGGATCTGGCGCGCTCTTCCCGCCGGTGCAGTGCTGCCGTTGATTGCCTTTCCAATCGTGTGCTGGTTTGTCTTCAAGGTTCGTGACCAGCTTTGGGTCAGGTTCGCGCCGTTCGCCGCTGCGCTGCTGCTGATCGTGGTCGCATGGGAGAGCCGCAAGTGGTCCGCGGCGCTGTGCGCGCGATGGGCGTGCGGTCTGGCCGCGATCTCGCTCTTCTTCGTGGTGGCGCTCACGCCGCTGGTGGAGACGGAACTGCGCAGCAACCAGACGCTCAAGCCGCTGGGCCTCGCCTTGAAACGCGAGTTCCGCGAGGGCGACATGCTCATCGTGCGCCACCGCATCCCGCAAGGCCTGCCCTTCTACGCGCACCCGGTCATCAGCGCGGAGCGGAGGCCTTATCTGTCCGGCCTGCCGGAGCACCGGATGCCTTTCGAGTTTCCCGGCAACCGTGCGCGCTTCGGCGACCGCGTGCTGAAGGACGACGCCATTTTCAGCAATCTACTAGCGGGCCAGCAGCGCGTGATTGTGGTCGGGTTCAAAGGAGCCTTCACCAGCTCCCGCCCGCTCGCGCGTGGCAAGCCGCTCCGGCTCCTCGCTCAAGTTGGAGATTGGGAACTCTTCACGAACCAGTAGCTGCGGCAGAGGTCATCTCAGCCCCACCGCGCGCTCGCGTCCGGGATCAAACTGGACTCGACGGAACATCGCCCGACGAACACGCTTGCCTACTTGCACGATCCAGACAAACCACCGGTCCCCCCGCCGGCCCCGCGAGAGAACTGGCGCGCGCTGCTAGGCCTCGTGCTGTCCAGCGCAGTCGTCGCCAGCCTGTGCTGCCTTCCCAGCGTGGTGCTCGTGCTCTTTGGACTCGCCTCCGTCAGCACGGCAGCGGCGCTCTCCGACCGGCTTTACTGGGGACCGATGCGCTACGTGCTCTACGCGGTGAGCCTCGCGCTCGCGGCCGCCGGGCTGGTCCTCTACTTCCGCCGCCGGGGCATTTGCACGGTCGCCGCCGCCAAGCGCGAGCGTCGCCGCATCGTCAACACCACGCTGCTCGTGCTGCTCGGCGGCAGCCTCACCTATCTCGTCTGGAATTACGTCATCCTCGATCTCATTGGCATCGCGGTCGGATTGCCGTGGGAGCCGCCCAAGTGGCCGTCGCTGTGAGTTCGGCCTTTTGGAATTTCCGCTCCCTTCGTAGCCTCGACCCATGAAAGCTGCGTTCATCACCGCTCCCTGTCCCGCCGAGGGCATCCAGTTCGCCGACCTCCCGCAACCTCAACCTCGCTCCGGCGAAGTGCTCGTCCGCGTGCGCGCCGTCGCGGTCAACCCGATTGATACTTACGTCCGCGCGGGTATGGTGAAGATGAATCTCCCGACGCCCTTCGTCATCGGCTGTGACCTCGCGGGTGTGGTCGAGGCCGTCGGCACGGAGATACAGCGCTTCCAGCCCGGCGACCGCGTGTGGGGCTCGAACCAAGGCCTCTTCGGCCGTCAAGGCAGCTTTGCAGAATTTGCCTGCGTCGAGGAACGCTGGCTAAACCTCACGCCCGCTGCCGTGCGCGACGAAGACGCGGCGGCCAGCGCGCTCGTCGGCATCACGGCACACCTCGGGTTGTTCGCGAAGGCCCGGCTGCAGGTGGGCGAAACGGTCTTCGTCAACGGCGGCGCGGGCGGCGTCGGCTCGATGGTCGTGCAACTCGCCAAGGCGGCGGGCGCACGTGTCATCGCCACCGCCGGCAGCGACGAGCGTGTGGCGAAGGCGCGTTCCCTCGGCGCGGACCTCGCGCTCAACCACCGCACCCAAGACGTGGCCGCCGCCGTGAAGGAATTCTCGCCCGCAGGCGTGAACGTCTTCTGGGAGACGCAACGCGAACCGGACTTCGACCGCGCCGTGCCCCTGCTTGCGCCGCGCGGGCGCTTCGTCCTGATGGCCGGGCGCGAGGCGCGACCCGTCTTTCCGGTCGGGCCCTTCTACGTGAAGGACTGCTCGCTGCACGGCTTCGCGATGTTCAACGCCACACCGGACGAGCAGCGCCCCTGCGCCGACGACCTGAACCGCTGGCTCGCCGAGGGCAAGGTGCGCGCGAATATCGACCGCGTGCTGCCGCTCGCCCAAGCCGCCGCCGCGCATCGCTTGCAGGAGGAGAGCACGCTGCAACAGTCCGGGGCGCTCGCGGGCAAAATCGTCCTGAGGACGTGAGGCATTTGGGTTGGAATTCTTCCTGGTTGGCCTAGCCTCCGCGCCGTCATGACTGCCGTGAACAACCCCGCGATCACCCTATTCTGCGCCGCGCTCGCAGCCGAGCTGGAGCTGGCACAGGTGCTCATCCGCCGACAGGCGAAGGGGTTTACGCTCTGCCACGTCAGCGACCGCGATGCGACGGAAGGTTTGCAGCCTGTGGCCGTCGCCGCGCTGCGGGCACTGGCGAACCACACTGCCGCCGGAGCCTTCCGCCCCATCAAGGCCGCGCCGAATCTCCGCACGGGCTGGAGGTGCTACGTCGCCTCCGAGGCGGAACTGGAGTCCGCCTTGAACCAGCTTTACCCCGGCGCGGTTGCCGACGGGTTTGCCGCACAGCAGCCCGCGCCGCCGGTCACGCACTACCGCGAGTTCACCGCGCGCCAGACCGGGATGTATCGCATCACGACGATGCTCTCCGACACGCAGGCCTCGGGGGTCATCCGCGCGTGCTGCGATGCTCGCTTCTGCCTCAAGCGCCGCCTCTGGACTGTGAACAGCCTCGCGCCCGATGCAGCGGACGCGAAGAGCCTCATCCCGTGCCTCGAGCCGTGCGCCGTGCTGCTGGAGTTTGCGCGCAAGGCGGTGCGCCTCGATCAGGAGGAGAACAAACCCGTGGTGACACTCGCGCCCTCCGAAGTCGTGTCTCTCTGCGCTGCGTTGGAAACTGCGCTCGCGCACCCGCCCGTCGGCCAGCGTGAAGCCGACTTGTCCCTGGCCGACAATCCGCGCCGCCTTCAGTTGCTGCGGCTGAAGCTTCAGGGTTTTGCCCCCGTTGCCACCGAAAGGGGCGGGGAATAACCCTTCCGCCCGCCCGTCCAAAGACCATCATGAAACGAACCGCCCTCATCGCCCTCGCCACCACGCTGCTGCTCGCCCTCGCCAGCGGTCCCGCGCACGCGCAAGCACCCGTGGATGCCACCACACTCTTGGCGCATCTGGAAACAGCCGCCGCGCCGCCCGCCTCGCCCGCCGAGTGGCAGGGGCGCATCCCCACGCCGGAGGAGCTCGCCGCGTTTCGCGTGAAGCAGGCCGAGGCCGCCATCCGCGCGGCGGATCTCGCCGCCGAGTTCACCACGCGCTTCCCCACGCACGCCAAGGCCACCGCGGTGCGCGAGCAGCGGCAGCAGCTTCTCTCCAGCGCCGTCCGCCGCGGCGACACCTCACGACTGGCCCAACTCGACACGGTGGAGGCCGAGATGCACGCCGACCCAAAGCTCGACGCCGAGGGCAAGTTCCGCCTGCGCATGCAGACCGTGGACCGCAAGGCCGGCCTGAAGCAGAGCGAGGGCATGGCGGCGATGCTTGAGGAATTTGAGAAGGGCGCGCGCGCGCTGCAGAAGGAATTTCCCGAGCGCAAGGAAGTCTTCGAGATGCTATACGCCGTCGCCATGCGCTCGGAAGGCGCGAAGGCCGCCGCGATCGCGCGGGAGATTGCCGCCAGCGGAGCCGAGCCGCAGGTGAAGGAGGCCGCCGCCGTGCTGCTCAAGAAATCCGAGCGCATGGGCAAGCCGCTGGACATCCAGTTCACCGCGCTGGACGGGCGCAAGGTCGATCTCGCCAAGCTCAAGGGGAAGGTCGTGCTCATTGATTTCTGGGCGACGTGGTGCGGTCCGTGCGTCGCTGAGATTCCGCACATCAAGGCGACTTACGAAAAGCTCAACCCCAAAGGCTTCGAGGTCATCGGCATCAGCCTAGACGACGACAAGGCGGCGCTGCAGGCGATGGTGAAGCACAAGCAGCTCCCCTGGCCGCAGCACTTCGAGTCCGAGAAGGACGAGAACCGCTACGCGAAGGAATACGGCGTTAGCTCCATCCCGACGATGTGGCTCGTGGATAAGAAGGGCCACCTCGTGGACGTGAACGCGCGCGACGGATTGGAGAAGAAGGTGGAGAAGCTGCTGGCGGAGAAGTGAGAGGGGACGAAGAGGGGTTCAGCATTGGGTATTCCGAAGGATTCCATTGGGGTCCACGCTTCAGCGTTCTCGGCGCACTGGGATAGTCGCGCCCAGCCGCCTCTCAACCATCAACCTCAGCTCTCCCCCTGCTACACCGCTGTGTGGCGCACAAGAGCGTGGTAAAGCTGGAGCAGGAAAGGTTGGAGAAGGAATGAGGGGCCGCCAAGCTGTCGGGAAAAAGTTTGGTGCGCACGGCAGGACTTGAACCTGCACACCTTTCGGCACTACCACCTCAAAGTAGCGTGTCTGCCAATTCCACCACGTGCGCAACGAACGGCGCGTATTGAAGACTTTTTGAGATTCAGAGCAAGA